>CALVTZ010000065.1 GCA_944363255.1 uncultured Clostridia bacterium | reverse complement strand
GACCCAAAACGGGCTCGAACCGTCGACCTCCAGCGTGACAGGCTGGCGCTCTAACCAACTGAGCTATTGGGCCATGTATTTGGATGCAATGCGGAGAAGCAAAATTGGTGGGCCTTCACGGACTTGAACCGCGGACCGATCGGTTATGAGCCGACTGCTCTAACCAACTGAGCTAAAGGCCCGTGAAAACTTCGTGCCGAACCGCAACGCTTGATTATCATATTATAAACGCGCACAAATGTCAAGTATTTTTTCGCTGATTTTTGAAAAAGCGTATAACTTTTTTTCGCCTTTTTTCTGCCTCGTTCGTGCAGAAGGGACAATTTCTTATTTTGCGCCTTTGGTATAATCTCTTCATCGACAGTTACGGAGGGTAAACCATGCAACTACAAGGGGAGCGAAGGGGAGATACCTTATATGTGTACCTTTCGGGGGAGCTGGACGAGCACAGCGTGTCTGCGGTGCGTGCGCAGGCAGATCGGCTCATCGACGAGAACGCGGGGCTCTCGCGCGCCGTGTTCAATCTTGCGGGCGTGCGCTTTATGGATTCCACGGGCATCGGCTTTCTCATCGGCAGGTACAAAAAACTGCGCCGCTACGAGATGGAGACCTATCTCGAAGCGCCCGACCAGGGGGCGGACAAGATCCTCGAACTCAGCGGGGTATACACGCTGATGCCCAAAATTTAGGTGAAGTATGAACGAAATGCAGCTCAGGTTTTTAGCCCGTTCGGAAAACGAAGTGTTCGCGCGCAACGCCGTCGCCGCCTTTGCGCTGCTGCTCGATCCCACCCTTTCCGAACTTTCCGATGTCAAGACCGCCGTCTCGGAGGCGGTCACAAATTGTATCGTGCACGCGTACGCGGGGGAAGAGGGGTGGATCGAGATCGTCTGTAGGGCAGAGGGCAACCTGCTACATATTCAGGTGAGCGATGGCGGAAGGGGGATCGCAGACGTGCAGCAGGCGCAGCAACCCTTCTTCACCACGCTGGCAGGGGAGGAGCGTTCGGGTATGGGCTTTACCATCATGCAGACGTTTATGGACGAATTTTTCGTGCAGTCCCGCGCGGGACAGGGCACGCGCGTTGTCATGAGCAAGGCGCTTGGGCAAGGGGCGGCGGCAGGCAATGCTCGATGAACAGACCACCCTTGCGCTCATCCGCAGGGCAAAGGCGGGGGAGGAGGGGGCAAAGGAGCAGCTGCTCACCCACAACACCTCCCTGTTGAAGAGCATAATAAAGCGGTATCTGGGCAAGGGCGTGGAGTATGACGATCTCTTTCAGCTCGCCTCCATGGGGCTATTGAAGGCGATCGCGGGCTTTGACGAGCGCTTTCAGGTGCGCTTTTCCACCTACGCGGTGCCCATGATCGCGGGGGAGATCAAGCGCTTTTTGCGCGATGACGGCAGCGTAAAGGTCTCGCGCGCCCTCAAAAAGTCCGCCCGCGAGATCAACCGCTATATCGAGCAGTATTCCGTCGAGCACGGCGCGCCGCCCACCGTCAAGGAGCTTGCCGCCGCCTTCTGCATGGACGAGGGGGAAGTCGTATTCACGCTGGGCTCCTCCAAGATGCCCCTCTCCATCTACGAGCAGGGCGAGTACAAGGACGAGAAGTCCGCCTCGCTTGCGGAAAAGCTGCCCTCCAAGGACAACCAGGACGAGATGATCGAGCGCATGGTACTGAAAGCCGCCATCGAGAAACTGCCCGAGCGCGAGCGCAAGATCGTCATTTTGCGCTACTTCCGCGACATGACGCAGAGCGAAGTCGCCAAGGCGATCGGCGTTTCGCAGGTGCAGATCTCCCGCATCGAGAGCAGGATCTTGGGCGAATTTCGCAAAGAATTGGGCGCATGAGCAAAACAGGCGCCCATTGCGCGCCCGCTTCTCCTTTTTCCCCGCCGCAGTGCGGGGATTTTTTATGCTTGTGTGCCCGTGTTTTGTATGCAAATATTTGACTTATTTCCGCATAACGTTTATAATATACAAAAAAGCATGGAGCACAGCATGACAACGCGAAAACTTCCCGCCGGCGTGCAGGACATTCTGCCGCGCGAGTGCAGGGCGCTTACGAATATGCGCGAAACGCTCTCCCGCCTCTTCTTCGGGTGCGGGTTTGCGCCCGTTTCGAGCGCGGCGCTCGAATATTACGATACATACAGCCAGATCTCCAACGCCGTGGCGCAGGAAAAGCTGTTCAAGATGACGGATACGGACGGCAAGCTGCTCGTGCTCCGTCCCGATGTGACGCTCGCCATCTCCCGCATCGCGGCGACCAAGCTGGAGGACGCGCACGCGCGCCTTTGCTACTTTTCGGAAAAGTGGGACATGGAAAGCGCGGGGGCGAACAAGAACCGCGAGATCTTTCAGGCGGGCGTGGAGTGCCTGGGCGAGGAGGGCGCCTTTTCCGACGCGCAGACCATCGCCCTCGCCGCGCAGAGCCTGGAGGCGATCGGGCTGAAGAACTTCGTGCTCGACGTGGGGCACGTGGGCTACTTCAAGGGCGTGCTCGAAGAACTCGGGCTGGACGAAGAGGGCGCGGAGCGGCTGCGCGGCTTCATCAACGCCAAGGACAGCTACAATGCAGAACGGCTGCTTCGCAGCGCGGGCGCTTCGGGCGACGCGGTGAACACCGTGCTCGCGCTTCCCACCCTGTTCGGGGGGAGCGAGGTGCTCGCCCGTGCCAAGGCGCTCACCCGCAACGAGGAGGCGCGCGCCGCCATTCAGCACCTCGAACGTGTGTACGCCCTGTTGCAGGAGATGGGCTGTGCGGAGTGCGTGTGCTTCGATCTGGGCACGGTAAAGCGGCTCTCCTACTACTCCGGCATCGTGTTCACGGGGCTGGTGCAGGAAGTGGGCGCGGCGGTACTCAGCGGCGGCAGATACGACAACCTCGCCGATGACTTCGGCAAGCACATTCCCGCAGTCGGCTTTGCGCTGGGCGTCAAGCGCGCGCTCATCGCGCTCGAACGGCAGGGCGGGCTCGCGCCCATTCCCCCGCTCGACGCCGTCATCGTGTGCGAAGGGGGCGCAGAGGGGGCGGGTTATCGCCTCTTCCAAAAATTTGTGGAAGAAGGGCTGCGCGTGCGCCTTGCTTCCCGCACGGGAGAGGAGGGAGTGCAGGCGGAGCGCGGCTGTGCCCAAAAGTTGTATTACGTGACCAAAGAGGGGGTGCAGGAGAGATGATACGCTTTGCTCTTTCCAAGGGAAGGCTGGCTGCGGAGAGCGCGGAGCTGCTCGCCCGCTGCGGGGTGGATACCTCCGTGCTCCAGGAGGACACGCGCAAGCTCGTGCTCGAGAGCGCAGATAAAAAGTTCGGCTTCTTCCTCGTCAAGCCCTCGGACGTTCCCACCTATGTGGAGGCGGGCGTCGCGGACCTGGGCATCGTGGGCAAGGACACCCTGCTTGAAGAGGACAAGGACTTGTACGAAATGCTCGATCTCAAATTGGGCGAATGCAGGCTCTGTCTTGCGGGCTATCCCTCGCGCAGGGATACGCTCACCAATCCCCACCTGCGCGTTGCCACCAAGTACGAGCGCACGGCGCGGCGGGTATTTTTGGAGCGGGGGGAGGACATCGAGATCATTCCGCTGCACGGCTCCATCGAGCTCGCCCCCGTCACGGGGCTTGCGGACGTCATCTTCGACGTGGTGCAAACGGGCAGCACGCTCAAGGCGAACGGGCTCGTCGTGCTCGAAGAGGTGTTCACGGGCATCACCGCCCGCCTCGTCGTCAACAAAGTCAGCCTCAAAACCAAGTCGGGCGAGATCTTGCCCCTCATTCAAAGGCTGAAAGAGGTACTTGCATGAAGATATATTCGTTGGAAAACTGCAAGGAACTGCTCGCACGCCCCTTCGACGCGCGCGAACAGGAGCTTGCAAGGGTGCGCGCCATCCTCGCCGCCGTGCGCGAGCGGGGGGACGAGGCAGTCTTTGAATATGAAGAGAAATTCGACGCGACCAAGCTCACCAAGGAGAGTTTCCGCGTCTCCGAGGCGGAGTTTGAGGCGGCGTATCGCGCCGTCTCGCCCGAGCTGCTCACAAGTCTGAGGCGGGCGATCGCGAACGTGGACGGCTACCACAGGCGCACGGGCAGGACAGACCATATCCAAACGGAAGGGGGCAGAACGACGGGCTACGTCGTGCGCCCCGTGCAGGCTGCGGGCATCTATGTGCCAGGCGGCACCGCGCCCCTTGCCTCCTCCGTGCTCATGGGGGTGCTTCCCGCCAAGGCTGCGGGGGTGGAGCGCGTCGTCGTGACAACGCCCGCAAAGGAGGGCAAGGTGCATCCCCTCGTGCTCGTTGCCGCGCGCGAATGCGGCGCGGACGAGGTGTACAAGGCGGGCGGCGCACAGGCGATCGCAGCCCTTGCATACGGCACGGAGAGCATCAGGAAGGTGGACGTCATCGCGGGCCCCGGCAACATCTACGTCACCCTTGCAAAGAAGGAGGTGTACGGGCAGGTGGGCATCGATATGCTGGCAGGCCCCAGCGAGATCCTCATCATTGCAGACGGCAAGGCGAATTACCGCTGCGTGGCGGCGGACGTTCTCTCGCAGGCGGAACACGATCCGCTCGCGCGCGCCATCGTCATCACCACGGACGAGGCGCTCGCCCGCAGCGTGGCGCAGGAGGTGGAGCGGCAGCTCGCCCTGCTCCCGCGCGAGCGCATTGCGCGTGCGTCCATTGAAAACGAGGGGGGCATCATCGTCGTTCCCTCGCTCGAAGCGGCGTGCGAGGTGGCAAACGAGGTCGCACCAGAGCATCTCGAACTGTATGTGGAGGAGGGCATGGCGCTGTTGCCCCGCATCAAGAGCGCGGGCGCGGTGTTCGTGGGCGGCTACACGCCCGAACCCGTGGGCGACTACTTCGCAGGGCCCGATCACATCTTGCCCACGGGCGGCAGCGCAAAGTTCTTCTCGGTGCTCAACGAGGACATCTTCACCCGCAAGATGAGCGTGCTCTCCTACACCAGGGAGGCGCTGCTTGCAGACGGGGCAGACATCGTAAGGCTGGCGCGCAGCGAATCGCTGGAGGCGCACGCCCGCGCAATTCTGGCAAGAACGGAGGAAGAGAAATGAGAATTGAGACGATCAAGCGGACGACGCGGGAGACGGACATCTCCCTCACCCTCAACCTGGACGGCAGCGGACGGCGGGGCATTCAGACGGGCGTGGGCTTTTTCGACCACATGCTCGAACTGTTGACGGTGCACTCGGGCATGGACCTCACCCTCGCGTGCAGAGGGGATCTTCAGGTGGACGCGCACCACACGGTGGAGGACTGCGGCATCGCGCTGGGGGACGCCTTCAAAGCTGCGCTCGGCGACAAGGTGGGCATCGCCCGCTTTGCAAACCGCGTCGTGTCCATGGATGAGTGCTGCGCCCTCGTCGCTCTCGATCTGAGCGGGCGGGCGTACCTCGCCTTTGAGGACAGGCTGGATGGCAGGGTGGGCAACTTCGACATGGAACTTGTCGAGGAGTTCTTCCGCGCCTTCTCCACGCGCGCGGGCTGCAATATCTATGCAAAACTGCTGCGCCGCGGCAACCGCCATCACGAGGCGGAGGCGCTGTTCAAGGCGCTCGCGCTGTGCATTCGCGACGGGGTGAAGGTGATCTCCACGCAGGTGCCTTCCTCCAAAGGAACGCTTTCATGATCGGCATTCTCGACTACGGCATGGGCAATCTGCGCTCCGTGCAAAAGGCGCTCGAATTTTTGGGCGGGCGCGCCGTCATCTCCTCGGACAGGGCGGTGCTCGACGGCTGCGACAAGCTCATTTTGCCGGGCGTGGGCAGCTTCTTCGCGGGCATGGAGAACTTGCAGGCGGCGGGGCTGGATACATACGTTCGGGCGCGCGTTGCGGATACCCCCTTGCTCGGCATCTGCCTCGGAATGCAATTCCTGCTCGAGGCGAGCGAGGAGGAGGGGGAGCACGCGGGGCTGGGGTTGGTGCCCGGGCGCGTCACCCGCTTTACGCAGGGCAAGATCCCGCACATGGGCTGGAACGAGGTGCACGCGCTCTCTTCCCCCCTCTTCAAGGGCATAGGCGAGGGCACGCGCTTTTACTTCGTGCACAGCTACTATGCGGCAACGGACGACGGGCACACCATCGCCAAGACGGAATATTACCGCACCTTCAGCGCCGCAGTACGGGCGGGCAATGCGTACGGCGTGCAGTTCCACCCCGAAAAGAGCGGGGACGCGGGCCTGCAGCTGCTGCGCAACTTTATGAGGCTTTGATATGATCTTATATCCTGCAATCGACGTTTTGAACGGGCGCGCGGTGCGCCTTCTGCACGGCAAGCGGGGGGAAGTCACCGACTACGGCGATCCCGTCGCCTGCGCCCGCCGCTGGGTGGAGCTGGGGGCGGAGATCTTGCACGTCGTCGACCTCTCGGGCGCGTTCGGCGAGGAGAACACCTTCGAACGCACGCTGGAGGGCATCGCCGCCCTCGGCGTCCCCGTGCAATCGGGCGGCGGACTGCGCTCGATGGAGGCGATCAGGCGGCGCTTCTTAGCGGGGGCGAAGTACGTCGTGCTGGGCACCGTGTGCGTGGAACAGCCACACGTATTGCAAGAAGCGGTACAATTATACGGAAACCGCATCGTCGCGGGGCTGGACGCAAGGGCGGGAAAGCTCGCCGTGCGCGGCTGGACGCAGACGGTGGAAAAGAGCGCCTTCGACTTCGGGTGCGAGGCAAGGGCGCTGGGCATCGAGCGGGCGGTGTTCACCGACGTCGGGCGGGACGGCGACCTCTCTGGCGTCAACCTTGAAGAGACGGTGCGCATGGCAGATACGGGGCTTCGTATCATCGCCTCGGGCGGCATTCGCGACATAGAGGACGTGAAGGCGCTCAAGGCGCGCGGCGTGTACGGGGCGATCCTCGGCAGATCGCTGTATGCGGGCACGCTCGATCTTTCCGCGTCGCTCTCCGTCGCAAAGGAGGGCACGTGATCGCAAAACGACTCATTCCCTGCCTCGATCTCAAGGACGGGCGGGTGGTAAAGGGCGTGAACTTCGTCTCGCTCACCGACGCGGGCGATCCCGTGGAGACGGCAAAGCTGTACAACGCGTTCGGCGCGGACGAGATCGTCTTTTTGGACATTGCGGCAAGCTATCGCGGGCAGGAGAGTATGCTCGACGTCATCGCGCGCGCCAGCGAGCAGGTGTTCATTCCGCTCACGGTGGGCGGGGGCATTCGCAGCGTGGAGGACTTCCGCAAGACGTTGAACGCGGGGGCGGATAAGATCGCGGTGAACACGGCGGTGATCAGGGATCCCGCGCTCATCACGGAGGCGGCGATGAAGTTCGGGCGGCAGTGCGTAGTGCTCGCCATCGACGCAAAGCGCAACGAGCGGGGCGGGTACGACGTGTACCTCAACGGCGGCAGGGTGAAAACGGAGCTGGACGCCGTGGAGTGGGCAGCGCGCGGCGAAGAGCTGGGCGCGGGCGAAATTTTGCTCACGAGCATGGATCGCGACGGCACCAAGGAGGGGTATGACCTCGCCCTCACGCGCGCCGTTGCCGAGCGGGTGAACATTCCCGTCATCGCCTCGGGCGGGGCGGGCAGGATGGGGGACTTTTTCGACGTTCTCACGACGGGCGGGGCGGACGCCGCGCTCGCAGCCTCCCTCTTCCACTTCGGCATCATCAATATGCGCGACCTCAAACAATATCTTACGGAGCGGGGCGTCTCCGTTCGGGAGGAAATATGAATACGCAACAGATCAAATTTGACGAACGCGGCTATATCTGCGCCATCGCGCAGGACGCGGAGAGCGGCGAAGTGCTCATGCAGGCATACATGAATGCAGAGGCGCTGGAAAAGACGTTTGAAACGGGATATGCGCACTATTACAGCCGTTCGCGCGGCTGCCTGTGGAAGAAGGGGGAGACGAGCGGACACCTGCAAAAGGTGGTGGGCGCGTACTTCGACTGCGACTGCGACTGCCTGCTGCTCAAAGTGGAGCAGACGGGCGCCGCCTGCCACACGGGGGCGCGCAGCTGCTTTTTCCGCACCGAGCTTTCCGCCCCTGCGGGCATCTCCTTTTTTGGGGAATTGGAGCGCACCGTCAAGGAGCGGCACGAGCACCCCGTGGAG
>CALVTZ010000064.1 GCA_944363255.1 uncultured Clostridia bacterium | reverse complement strand
CCGAAGAGGGCAGTATATCGGGCGAGCATCTCGACTTCGGCACGCCCGACCGCGAGAAGTTCATCGACGGCATCCTCTTTGAGGGCGCCTCCATGCTGCGCGTGGGCGTGAGCGCGGAGGACGGCCCCGCCGAGCTGGACACCAAGGCGACGTGCGGACAAATTCTGCCCACGCCCGGGCTGCGCGGCAAGTCGTTTTCCTTCGCGTTCGGCATTCCCATCGGGGTAGAGCTGCGCGCCGTTACCTTTTTCATTCGGGAGGAAGGCAAATGACCATTGACATCGTCGATCTTACGAGTGAGGATTACAAGGATCTCTCGCCCGTGCAGCTCGCCATGGTGCGCGCCGCGCAGGGCAAGAAGAACGACGCGCTCGCGCAGGCGGAGGCGGAGAAGGAGCGCTATACCTATCTCATGCTCTCCAACAACGTGGCGCGTTCCACGGCGCTCAAGGCAAAGAAGGATGAGCTCGATCAGGCGGCAAAGGACAAGATCGCGACCATCAAGGCAGATCTCGACTATCAGCTTGCCTACGAAGCGATCGGTTCGGAGGGGAACGATCTGGGGCCTTATCGCTATCCCGAAAATCCCAACTACAATCTCTCCTATTCGCAGCGGTTCCTGGTCGTTCGGCAGTACTACATGGAGGTGACGACCGATCCCAACGCACGCTTGCAGGCGTTCGCCATGGATTCGCTCGCCCGCACCTATTTGGGCGAGTTCTACCAAACCATGTACGATCTGTTGGCTTCCTACTGCTGACGAAGGCGCGCGCGGAGCGGGAAAACGCACCGCGCGAGAACGGGGCGGGCTATCCAAATCGGATAGCTCGCTTTTTTTTGCAATGCGGGCGCGCGGGGCTGCGTTTGCGCGGGGCAGGTATAGCAAGCGCGGAAATTTCCCACATTATAGATATGAAAAAGATCAGACAGCTGCCAACGGACAGAACGCGGGAGGAGCGGGAGACCTGCTTTCCCCCCGCGGGACGGGAGGAGGTGCGGCAATGACGGGGCGCTCGCGCGAGAACTTCAACCGCAACTATATCAACTACGTCAACTCCTTCGCGCCGCCCACCCAGCACTTTAAGACGTGCGGCAGGGCGTTTCTCGTGGGCGGATTTATCTGCTGTATCGGGCAGTTCTTTCGCTTTATGCTGGAGTTTGCGGGGCTTTCGGGGGATATTCTCGCGGGGACTGTCTCCGTCATCCTCATCTTTTTGGGCGTCCTTTTGACGGGCTTTGGCGTGTACGACCGCATCGGCAAGAACGCGGGGGCGGGGAGCATCGTGCCCATTACGGGGTTTGCGAACTCCGTCGCCTCGCCCGCCATCGAGTTCAAGACGGAGGGGCTCGTCTACGGCATGGCGGCGAAGATGTTCGTGGTCGCAGGCCCCATCATCGTGTTCGGGGTGAGCGCGGGCGGCGCGGT
Organism: uncultured Clostridia bacterium; assembly: GCA_944363255.1. Taxonomy (GTDB): domain Bacteria; phylum Bacillota; class Clostridia; order Christensenellales; family Borkfalkiaceae; genus Gallimonas. Next base: position 6,695 of record CALVTZ010000064.1, on the reverse strand, counting down.
GGGGCTGGTTTATTGGCTTCTTGGGCTATAAATGTCGAAAAACAGTTGTCAAATTTGAAAATTCGTGGTAAAATAGAGCAAGAAAACGAAAGGAGCAATATTATGGCAAAGATCACCAAGGATACGCTGATCGCAGAGTGCCTTGAGATCAATCCCAACGCGGCGGAGATCCTGCTCTCGGCAGGGATGCACTGCTTCGGCTGTGCGCTGGCGCACGGGGAGACGATCGAACAGGCTGTCGCCGTTCACGGCGAAGATCTCGATAAGCTGCTCGAAAAGCTCAACGAAGGTCTCAACTGAGAAATTCCGCCCTGCCGCAACTGCGGCAGGGCGGTTCTCTTATCGCGTTTTTCGTTATTTGCTTCCCGCTTGGGCGGCAGGGCGGACAGATCATTGCGCTTGCTCCGTCTCCTCCGCGCGGGGCGGGTTGGCGCGATATTCGCACGGGGTGCAGCCCGCCTCCTGCTTGAAGAAGCGGGAGAAGTTGTGCGGGCTTTGAAAGTTGAGGTAGTACGCGACTTCTGCCACCGTGTAATTGGTGTCCAGCAGCAGGCGCTTTGCCTCCTTCAGGCGCTCCTGAATGAGATAGCGCTTTAGGGTGATGCCCTCCGTCGTGCGGAATACGGCGGAGAGGTACTTCTCGTGATAGCCCAGCTCGCGTGCGATATCGCTCACCAGCACGGGGGAAAAGCGGTGCCATTCCACAAAACTTTTGATGTGCGCGCACAGCGCCTGTTGCGCGTTTTGCGCCCGCTCCGCGTGCGCCGTCTCCGCGTGATACAGTTCGAGCAGCAGCGCGGTGGCGAGATAGCGCGACCGTACGCCGCGGTGCTCGATGCGTTCTGCGTCAAAGAGTCGGGCTGCGAGTGCGTGTACTGCACCCTCGTCGCAGTACCTGCCGAGCGCAGGCAGCGAGAGGGAGGCGGGCAGCGCGGGACAGCGAAAGTGCAGCCAATAAAAGCGGCAGCGGCAAACCTTGGTGCCGTGCTGAAAGCGGGTGGGGGACATGATGAGGTATTCGCCCGCCCGCACCTCATATTCCTCGTGCTCGTCCGCAATGCACAGCGTGCCCTCCGTTACGATCATCAGCTCGTATTCATACAGTTGTCGCGTGAGGTGTTTCCAATCGCGCTCGGGCGAGATGAATTCTCCAAACCACACCAGCTCGACGGGCTCCTGCAAATTGAAGTGTAACATATTCCCTTTTGATACCTGCACCTATCCTAATGAGATTGTCGTGCAGGTGCTTTTATTTTATAATAATTGTATAATATTTTGGTCAATTTAGCAATACTTTGCCCAAAAAAATCATATCAGAGGGGAAAATTCATGAAAAAGAGCAGCAATTGGAGGAAACGCGCGCTCGCGCTGGGGCTTTCCGCCTTACTTTGTGTGCCCGCCCTGCTCTCCGCCATGGCGGGGTGCAGCGACGGATCGGAGCCCACGCCGCCGCAGGACGTGGCGCAGGCGACAGAGCTTGACAGCGCGCCCATCTCCGTTACGCCCATTGGCGAAGTGACGGTGACGGACGAGTATCAGGCGAATGCGCTCAATCTGGAGCATTTGTATCTGCTCGATCTGGACGCAGACAAGCTCTTGTATCACTTCTATGTCAACGCAGGGCTTTCGCCCAAGGCGTCGTCGGGCTATGGCGGCGGCTGGGAGAGTTCGCTCATCGGCGGACATACGATGGGGCACTATCTCTCCGCGCTGGCGCAGGCGTATGCGCACGCCAACACGCCCGAGACGAGCAAGGCGCTGCTTCTGGAGCGCATCGAATACATCGTGGACGAATTGAAAAAGTGTCAGGACAACGCCGTTGCTGCGGGGGCGCGCGAGGGCTTTTTGTGGGGCGCGCTCTATCTGCCCAGCAAGCCTTCGCCCGAGTTCCAATTTGACAACGTAGAGGTCTTGCGCGCCAACATCGGCACGGAGGCATGGGTGCCGTGGTACACCATGCACAAGCTGGTGGCGGGGCTCATCGACGTCTGCCGCTACACGCAAAGCGAGACGGCGCTTGCCGTGGTCAAGAAGCTGGGCGACTGGGTGTGCGGGCGCACGGAGAGCTGGAGCGCGGCAACGCGCAACAACGTGCTCGCCATCGAATACGGCGGCATGAACGACTGTATGTACGATCTGTACGCGCTCACGGGGGAGGAACGCTATGCCGTCTCCGCCCACGCATTCGACGAGGAGACGCTCTTCACCCGCGCGATCGCGGCGAGCGGGAACTATCTCGTCAACCTGCACGCCAACACCACCATTCCCAAATTCATCGGCGCGCTCAACCGCTATATTTCCCTCAACGGCAAGACGATCGGCGGGGAAGTGGTGGAGGCGTCCCGCTATCTCACGGCGGCGGAACAGTTCTGGGATTACGTCGTGGAGCATCACAGCTATGTCACGGGCGGCAACTCGGAGGACGAGCACTTCGGTTCTGCCGATATTCTCGACGGCGCGGGGTACAGCGGGCGGGATAACGTCAACTGCGAGACGTGCAATTCCTATAATATGCTCAAGCTCTCGCGGATGCTCTTTACGGTGACGGGGGAAAAGAAGTATCTCGATTTCTACGAGAATACCTATATCAACGCCATTCTCTCCTCCCAAAATCCCGTAAACGGCATGACCACCTACTTCCAGCCCATGGGCACGGGGTACTTCAAGGTGTATTCGAGCGCGTTCGACAACTTCTGGTGCTGTACGGGCAGCGGCATGGAGAGTTTTAGTAAGCTGGGCGACAGCTTTTACTACGACGCGGGCAATGCGACCTACGTCGCGCTCTATGCCTCCTCCACCTATGAGACGGAGACGCTCAAACTCAGGCAGACGGCAGACCTCGAAGAGAGCGACCGCGTGACGATCGAAGTGGAGCGGGGCAGCACCATTCTGCGCCTGCGCGTACCCGATTGGACGACGCGCTTCGACGTGACGGTGAACGGCGGCAAGGTCATCACGACGGGGGAGGAGGCGTACGTCTCCGTCTCCGTCGGGGAGGGCGACAGCATTGTAGTGGAGCTGGGGAAGGAGATCGTCGCCTACAACCTGCCCGATGCGGAGAATTTGTACGCCTTCAAGTGGGGGCCCTTCGTGCTCTCGGCGGAGTATGGCGCGGTGGATGAGAGCAAGGATAAGCAGGTGAGCCACGGCGTTGCCGTGCGCAAGCCCGCCCGCCCCAACCTGGGCAGCATCGGGACGGATGAGTTCACCGTTTCGCAGGGCACGGTGGAGGAGTACATCGCAACCATCAACGAGCACCTCACGGAAAACGGCGACGGAACGTTCACGCTCACGGGCTGCGATCGGCAGATCACCTATTCCGTGCACTACCGTCAGCACACGCAGCGCTACGGCATCTACCTGTACTTCTTCGGCGAGGACGTCGTGGCGGAGGACAAGGACGCCTACACCTTTGTGGAAGTGGACAGCATCCAGCCCGGCTATGGGCAGTACGAGACGGACGTCTTTCACGATATGCAGGACAACGGCTCACAGAGCTCCACGGCGGATGCCGACGTGGGCGGTTCCTCCCGCTATGCCACGGCGGGCGGCTCCTTCGCCTATCGCATTGCGGTGGATAAGACGGCGCAGAACAACTATCTCATCGCGCAGTTCTCCACCTACGATGCGGGCAAGTCCATTCGCATTCAGACGGAAGGGGGCGTGGTCATCTTCGACGAGACGCTGCGCTATGGCGGCGTGAACAGCGCATACACGGTGGAGGAGGGAGTGTACGAGCGCATGATCCCCATTCCCGCGGCGGCGGTGGAGGAGGCGGTCGCCCTCTCCAACGGGGGCGAGACGCGGCAGATGGTGCGCATCGTCATCTCGAGCGGGAAGGCGGGGGAGAACTCGGCGCGCCTGCACCTCAGCTTGCGTTCCGGACTCGTCACCTTTAAGGAGGAGCGCAAGAACGCCAACTACACGGCAGAAAATACCTCGCAAACGCTGCTGTACTTCGTCAACTGCGGTGATTGGAACGTGAACACCCTCTCTGCGGGGGACAAGTTCGGGCAGTACAATTCGGTGACGGAGCAGCTGTACGGCATCGACGCGGTCACGGGCAGGTATTGGGGACTGCTGGACGGCAGCGATCCCGCCTATGGCTCTTCGGGCACGGCGGCGGCAAACGGCATCAGCTCGGCAAATACCTGGGCGTTTGAGCAGATGGACGCGAGCGCGGGCGACGCCGCCTCGAAAATAACGAGCAACCGCTACACCAAAAATCAATGGGAGACGAGCAATCAGGAGCCGCGCCACCTTGCCTATCTCTTCGAGTTGGAGGAGGGCAGCTATACGGTGACGTACTATCTCACCGATCCCTGGAACGTCTCCAAGGGGGTGAACGTCTCGGCAAACGGCAGCGTGCTCTCGCAGAATACGGCGGTGAACAGCGCCGTCACCAAGACGGTGCAGGTCTCGGGCGGAAGTCTGCTGCTCGAATTCTCCAATGCGAGCGGGCTGTGCATCAACGTGGCGTATATCACCATCGCCCGCGCCTGACGAACGCGCAAAATTTTTGCAGACCGATTAAAAATTTTTTCCAAAGGTGCATACGTCTGTCATATTCCCTGTGCTATATTAGGGGCACGAAGCACGAAGGGGGTACGCATGATGAGATTTTTGACGGACAGACAGCTTGAACGCCGCCTGGAGCGGCTGGAAGGACAGGCGTTTGCCTGCGGCGAGATGAACGCGCGCGCTGCGAGAAAGCGCTCCGCCTACATTGCGGAACTGCGTCGCCGCGGCTACCGCATCATCGACTGCGCGAGCTGATCGCGCAGGATAGGGCATGAAATAATGCGCCCTGACGCAGACGCGTCAGGGCGCATTTTCGTGATACGTATTTTCAAATTTGGTCAAATGGGCAGTTTTTTGCGACAAAAAAAGAACTCACCGCGGGGGTGAGTTCTTTTTGTTTACAGGAGCTTACTCCTTGCCTGCCATCTTCTTGTAGCCTGCAAGGCGAGCCTTAGAGGACTCTTCCGTCCTCTTGAAGAGTTCCTCTGCGATCGCGGGCTGCGTCTTCTTGAGGGAAGCGTAGCGCGTCTCGCCCATGATGAATGCCTGATAGTCGCCCGTGGGATCCTTGGAGTCGAGCGTGAAGGGGTTCTCGCCCTTTTCCGCAAGCTCGGGATTGTAGCGATACAGCTGCCAATATCCGCAGTCGACTGCCGCCTTCTCCTCCGTCTGCGACTTCTCCATCTTGATACCGTGGTTGATGCAGGGTGCGTAGCAGATGATGAGGGAAGGTCCCTTATAGGCCTCGGCTTCCTTCAAAGCCTTGACGAGCTGGTTCTTGTCCGAACCCATCGCGCACTGTGCCACGTACACATAGCCGTAGCTTGCCGCGATCATGCCGAGATCCTTCTTCTTCACGCGCTTGCCGCTGGAAGCGAACTTGGCGACCGCACCGATGGGGGTGGACTTACTTGCCTGGCCGCCCGTGTTGGAGTACACCTCGGTGTCGAGCACGAGCACGTTGACGTCCTCGCCCGACGCGAGCACGTGGTCGAGACCGCCGTAACCGATGTCGTACGCCCAGCCGTCGCCGCCGATGATCCAGAAGGACTTCTTCACGAGGCAATCCTTGTCTGCAAGGATCTCGCTGCACAGCGTGCCGCACTTCTCGCAGCCCGTCTTGCTCTCGAGCACCTTAACGAGCTCTGCGCTCGCCTTCTTGCTGCCCTCGGCGTCGTCCATGTTTGCGATCCAAGCCTCGGCAACTGCCTTCGCCTCTGCGTCCTCCCAGATGGTAAGGAGCTTTTCGAGCTTCTCCTTGATGGTCGCTCTTCTTGCCTTGTAAGCAAGGTTCATGCCGTAGCCGAACTCTGCGTTGTCCTCGAACAGGGAGTTCGCCCAAGCGGGGCCGTGTCCCTTCTTGTTCACCGTGTAGGGGCAGGTGGGGGAGGAACCGCCGTAGATGGAGGAGCAGCCCGTTGCGTTGGCGATGATCATTCTGTCGCCGAAGAGCTGGGTGATGACCTTGACGTAAGGCGTCTCGCCGCAGCCTGCGCACGCGCCCGAGAACTCGAAGAGGGAGGGCGTGAACTGGCTCTTCTTGACGTCTGCCATCTTGACTTCGGAGAGGTCGACTTCGGGCAGATCGACGGCGTAGTTCCAATTTTCAGCCTCGACGGTCTCAAGCTCTGCAAACGGCGTCATGACGAGCGCCTTGTTGCCCTTCATGCCGGGGCAAACGTCTGCGCACACGCCGCAGCCCATGCAGTCGAGCGGGGAGACCTGCATTCTGAACTCATAGCCCTTGATGCCCGTTGCAGGCTTGGTGTCAAACGCTGCGGGCTTGTCCGCGCCCTCTGCAACGAGTGCGGGACGGATGCAGGCGTGGGGGCAGACGAAGGAGCACTGGTTGCACTGCACGCAGTTTTCCTTCACCCACTTGGGAACCTTTACGGCAACGCCGCGCTTCTCGAACTTCGTGGTGCCCGTGGGAACGGAACCGTCTGCATTGAAGGCGGAGGAGGGGAGCTTGTCGCCCTCGAGCGCAAGGATGGGAGCGACAACGCCCTTGAAGTATTCGTTGTCTGCAAGTTTGATCATCTCCGCGCCCTCGGTGGTCGTCGCCCACGAAGCGGGGATGTCGATCTTGACGAGGTTCTCTTTTGCGGAGTCGATCGCGTTGTAGTTCATCTGCACGACGGCGTCGCCCTTTCTTGCGAAGGACTTGTACGCCA
>CALVTZ010000063.1 GCA_944363255.1 uncultured Clostridia bacterium | reverse complement strand
ACGATCTGCACGTCTACAACTACGGCAAGGGCGCGACTTTCGCCGCCGTGCACGTGGAGATGGACTCCACGCTGCCCTCGCTCACTTCGCACGCCGTGCTCGACGGGCTGGAGCGCAAGATCTTTGCGGAAATGGGCATCGGCATCACGCTGCACCTCGATCCCGTCGTGATGGGGGACGAGGAGGCGATCGAGCTGGAGGCGCGGCTGCGCGCCGCCGTGGAGGGCTCGGTGGAGGGCATGAACATCCACGACTTCCGCATCGTGCGCGGCGTCAAAAAGAAGGTGGTGCTGGAAGTCGCCATTCCCTTCGACTGCCCCAAGAAGAACGGCGAGGTGGAAAACGACGTGGTGCGCGCCCTGCATCTGTTGGGCGATTACGAGCCAGACGTGACGGTGGAGCGGCAGTAAGATTGCGGAAAATGACAGAGGACGCGGCTTGCGCCCTCTTTTTTTGTTTGTACAGGCGTGAACCTCTTGTGTTTTGTTAAAAAAAATGTTATAATGGATAAGGATATTTCTCGCATGGAGCGGATCATGATAAAAATCGTAGTAGATGCAATGGGGGGCGACAACGCTCCCGTTGAGATCGTCAAGGGCGCGCTGGACGCGCTCAAACAGCGGGAGGGGTTCAAGATCGTTCTCACGGGGAACGAGGACCTCGTCGCGCGCGAACTTTCTAAGTACCGCTATGACGCCTCGCGCGTGGAAGTCGTCGATTGCCGCGAGGTGATCACCAACGACGACGTTCCCACCTCCGCCGTGCGCAGCAAGCGGGACAGCTCCCTCGTCGTGGGGCTCAAACTGCTGCGTGAGGACGGGGACGTGGGGGGCTTCGTCTCGGCGGGCTCCACGGGCGCGGTGCTCGCGGGCGGCATCATGTACATCGGCAGGATCAAGGGCGTGGAGCGTCCCGCGCTCTGCCCAGGACTTCCCAACGTGCGCGGTACGCGCACGCTGCTTTGCGACTGCGGCGCGAATGCGGAGTGCAAGCCCCGCTACTTGCAGCAGTTCGCGGTGATGGCAACGGCGTACGCCAAGGCTGCTTACAATATGGAAGCGCCCCGCGTGGGGCTGCTCACCAACGGCACGGAGGAGCACAAGGGCGACACCCTGCATCAGGAGGCGCACGCGCTGCTCAAGGAGACGGAGGGCATTCACTTTGTGGGCAACGTCGAGGGCAGGGACGTCATGTTCGGCGACGTGGACGTGGTGGTCTCAGACGGCTTCTCGGGCAATATCGCGCTCAAGGCGTGCGAGGGGTGCGGCAAGACCATCGCAACCATCTTAAAGCGCGAATTCAGCACGCCCGCGGGCAAGCTGCGCTACCTCTTCGCGCGCAAGGCGATGAAGGGGCTCAAGAACATTCTCGACTACGCAGGGCTGGGCGGCTCGGTATTTTTGGGGCTGAACAAGGTGGTGGTCAAAGCGCACGGCTCCTCCAAGGCGAAGAGCATCGCCCCCGCCGTATTGCAGGCGCTCGACGCCTACCGCGGTGACCTCGTGCGCAGGATCGCGCAGCTGCTTCCCGCCCCGCAGCCCGCAGAACAGGCCTGAAGCGCAGCGAGGATTGGACGGAGGACACGGCGCGCCTTGCAGAGGGCGCCATCGGGCACGTCTTTCGCGATAAGGAACTGCTCAAAACGGCGTTCACGCACACCTCGTGGTCGAGCGCGGCGGGCGGGCAGAACAACGAGCGGCTGGAGTTCTTGGGCGACGCGGTGTTGCAGCTCTGCGTAACGGAGCGGCTGTACGGCGCAAGCGAAGAGGACGAGGGCGCGCTCACGCAGCGGCGGCAGGCGCTCGTCTCGCGGCAGGCGCTCGAGGAGGCGGAGGCGCGGGCGGGGCTCATGCCCTATCTCCGTCACGTGGGCGGGGAGAACAACGTAAACGGCAAGACGGCGTCCAACCTCTTCGAGGCGGTCACCGCAGCCGTCTATCTGGACGGCGGCATGGGGGCAGCGCGGTGCTTTTTGCAGCGCTTCCTCACCTATGCAGAGGTAAAAAACCATCGCTCCCTCCTGCAGGAGCTCGTGCAAAAGCGCACGGGCGAGACGCCCGTCTACGAGACGACGGGGGAGGCGGAGGCATTCGAGTGTGAAGTGCGTGCGCTGGGCGCAAGCGCGCGCGGGAAGGGGAGAAGCAAGAAGGCGGCGGAGAGCGCCGCCGCAAGCGCGCTGTTTCAAATTCTTTTGGAGAGGACGGAAGATTGAATTTCAAAGAGATACAACTTGTGGGGTTTAAGTCGTTTGCAGACAAGACCTCCATCAAATTCGACGACGGCGTCACCTGTATCGTGGGGCCCAACGGCTGCGGCAAGAGCAACGTCGCAGACGCCGTGCGCTGGGTGCTGGGCGAGCAGTCTGCCAAGACGCTGCGCGGTACGAACATGCAGGACGTCATCTTCGGCGGGACGCAGGCGCGCCGCGCGCTCTCCTACTGCGAAGTGACGCTCGTCTTTGACAACGTGCCCGACGAGAACGGCAACCGGCTCTTCGACACCGACTTCGACGAGATCGCCATGACGCGCCGTCTGTATCGCTCGGGCGAGAGCGAATACCTCATCAACAAGCAGACCTGCCGCATGAAGGACATCGTCGCGCTGCTGCACGGCGTGGGCATCGGCAAGGAGGGCTATTCCATCATCGGGCAGGGCAAGGTCGAACAGATCATGAACGCCAAGCCGGAGGACAGGCGCGCCATCTTCGAAGAGGCGACGGGCGTGATGAAGTTCAAGTCGCAGCGGCAGGAGATCGAGCGCAAGCTGGAAAACGCCAAGGACAACCTCACCGTGTTCGTGCAGCGCATGGACGAGGCGGAGAACCAGCTTCGCCCCCTCGAGCGGCAGGCGGAGACGGCGAGAAAGTACCGCGAATATTCGGAGCGGCTCAAGTACGAGGAGGTGAACACCTACCTATTGCGCACGGAGTCCTTCGAGGAGGAGACGAGGAAGAACCGCGAGAAGATCGCAGAGGCGACCGCACAGCTCGAGCGCATCGAGCAGCGGCTCGCGGGGCTGGATACCGAGGACGCCGCGGGGCGCGAAGCGGTGATGCAGGCGGACGAACAGCTGCGCGCACTGCACGAGAAGCTGCGCCTCTTCGAGGTGGGCATCGAGCACAAGAGCGGGGAAGCCAAGGTCATCGGCGAGCGCATCCAATCCTTCCGCCGTCAGCTGGGCACCGCCTCGGACGACGTGGAATATTCGCTGCGCCGCACGCGGGAGATCGATTCGCTCTCGGCGGGGGGCAAGAAGCGGCTGGAGGCGGGCGACAAGCGCGCCAAGCAGCTGGGCGAGGAGATCGCAGCCCTCACCAAGCAGGTGCAGGAGCAGGACGTCATCCTCGCGCAAGTGGAAAAGATCAGCGATGAAAAGCGGGCGAGCGAGATGAGCTCGGTCGAAAATCTTGCAGACGTTCGCGCAAATGCGGGCAGTCTCACGGCAAAACGCGACGCCGCCAGCGAGCGCTTGCAGGAGGTGCAGGCAGCCGTGGAGAAGGCGAAGAGCCGCCGCATGGAGCACGAAAAGAACCTCGCCGCCTGTGCGGGCGAACTTGCCGCGGTGGAGCGCTTCCTCAACGAAAAGGGGCAGCGCGAGCGCGAACTTCAGGAGAACATCTCCGAGCTCACCCGCTCCACGCAGAAGTTTGCAGAGGACATCGTGGGGTGCAACACCTCCATCTCCAACTTCCGCAACAATCTCGAAATGTACCGCAGCCTGAAAAACCGCTTTGACGGCTATCGCGACTCGGTGCGCCGTTTGCAGCTCGTCGCCAAGGAGGACGAGCGCGTGGGCAGCCGCGTCAAGGGTGCGATCGCGGACATCGTCAGCACGGAAAAGAAGTACGAGACGGCGATCGAAACGGCGTTCGGCGCGGCGATGCAGAACATCGTCACCGCCACGCAGGACGACGCGCGCTATCTCATCGAATATCTCAAGCGCGAGAACGCGGGTATCGTCACCTTCCTGCCCGTCTCCTCCATGCGCCCGCGCGGGAACAGCCGCGAGATCAGGGACGCGCTCAAAGAGGCGGGGGCAATGGGGCTTGCGGGCGATCTCGTCAAATACGATCCCTATTTTGAAAACGTCATCTTAAATCTTCTGGGCAACACCCTCATCTGCGACACCATCGCAAGCGCAACGAGCATCTCCAAGAAGTATCCGCGCGCCTTCAAGATCGTCACCCTCGACGGCGACACCATCGCAACGAGCGGCGCCATGACGGGCGGCTCCCGCCGCAAGGAGGCGGGCAACCTGCTCGCGGGCGAGCGGCGCATCAAGGAGTGCGAGGAGGAGATCGACAAGCGCGAGGCGCTCAAGCGCAAGTACCAGACGGTGCTCGAACAGCAGGAGCGCGAGCTGGAGGAGGCGAAGGCAGAGTACGAGGCGTTCCGCCTCGAAGTGCAGCAGCGCACGGCGGACTTCGCGGCGCTCACGCAAAAGAAGAACGCCATCGAGAGCCTGATCGCAGACGCGCTGCACGACGAAGGGGAGTATTCCACGCTGCTCACCCGCCTCACCCGCACGGTGGACGATCTGGAGAGCGAGGTGCTCTCTTCGGCGGAGAACGAGGATCTGCTCAACAAGATCCGTTCGGAGGCAGCAAAGGAGAGCGCGGCACGGCAGACGGAGATCGAACAGCTCAAGGCGCAGCGCGACGCCGCGTCCGAGCGGCTGCTCGCCCTGCAGGTGGAGAACGCGTCCATCGCCTCTTCCCGCGCAGCAGAGGAGGAGAGCTTGCGCCGCCTGCTCGAAGAGAAGGATCAGCTGCTCAAAAAGGTGGAGGACACCCGCCGCGCCATGGCGGACGCCGAGGTGCAGATCGAGGCGTTGAAGCGCGAGGAGGAGAAGGTCGCCCTCACGGCGGAGGAGCAGCGCACGGTGGCTGCCATTCGCGAGCGCCTCGAACACGTGGAGGCGGAAAAGCGCGAAGAGGGCGAAAAGCAGGCGGGACGCACGGAGGAGCGGCGCGTGCTGCTCACCCGTCAGATGAAGCTGGGCGACGAAAAGCACGCGGGCGAGATCGAGATCTCCAAGGCGGAGACCTATCTCGAAAATATGAAGCAGCGCCTTGCGGAGGCGTACGAACTCACCTACGAGGAGGCGAAGGAGCTGCAAGATCCCGAATACGACATTTCGCAGTCGTACAACAATATCAACAGCTTCAAGCACAAGATCGCCGCGCTCGGCCCCGTCAACCAGAATGCAGAGGAGGACTATAAGAACCTCTTCGAGCGGTACACGGATATGCAGACGCAGCGGGAGGATCTCGACAAGGGCATCCTCGATCTTACAACGGCGCTCGAAGAACTCAAAGCCACCATGCAAAAGCAGTTCGACGAGGGCTTCACCACCATCAACGAAAACTTCACCAAGATCTTCCGCGAACTCTTTGGCGGCGGCAAGGCGGAGATGCAGCTCGACTATACCGACTGCGAAGATCCCCTCGATGCGGGCATTGAGATCGTCGTCTCGCCCCCCGGCAAGAAGCTGTCCAAGATCAGCCTGCTCTCGGGCGGCGAGCGCGCCTTCACAGCCATCGCCATCCTGTTCGCCATTCTCAAGGCGCGCCCCATGCCCTTCTGTATCCTCGACGAGATCGAGGCGGCACTCGACGAGGCGAACGTCGACCGTTTCGCGCGCTATCTGAAAAAGTTCTCCAAGGATACGCAGTTCATCGTCATCACCCACCGCAAGCCCACCATGAATCAGGCGGACGTGCTCTTCGGCGTGACGATGGAGGAAAAGGGCGTGTCCAAGATCGTCTCCGTCAAACTTTCGGAGATCGAATCGCGGCTGGGCGGCGACACCATCATTGCATAGGCGCGCCGCGTAAGGAGTTAGTATGGGACTGTTCGGTAAAATCAAGGACGCGCTCAAAAAGACAAAGGACAGCGTGTCCACCAAGATGCGCCAGCTCTTCTTGAAGAATAAGATCGGCGACGCGTTCTACGACGAGCTGGAGGAGATCCTCATCTCCTCGGACGTCTCCGTGCGCACGGCGGAGGACGTCGTCGAGCAGGTGAAGGAGGAGGCGATCGGGCAAAAGGTGAAGGACGAGCAGTTCGTCACCGACCTTCTCAAGGATATTTTGGAGGATACGCTCAACGAGTCGGAACTGCCCGCCTTCCGCTATCCCGTCGTCATCATGTTCGTGGGCGTGAACGGCGTGGGCAAGACCACCACCATCGGGAAGGTCGCAAATTGGTTCGTGCGGCAGGGCAAGAGCGTCACCGTGGCGGCGGCGGATACCTTCCGCGCGGCGGCAAGCGATCAGCTCACCGTGTGGGCAGAGCGCGCCAAGGTGCGCATCGTCAAGCACGAGGAGGGGAGCGATCCCGCAGCGGTCATCTTCGACGCAGTCGCCTCCGCCAAGGCGCGCGGCACGGATGTGGTGCTCGTGGATACCGCGGGCAGACTGCACGTGAAGGACAACCTCATGAACGAGCTCAAGAAGATGGATCGCGTCGTGGAGCGGGAATTTGCGCAGGCGCAGTTTTTGAAGCTGCTCGTTTTGGACGCGACCACGGGGCAGAACGCCCTCGCGCAGGCAAAGGTGTTCGACGAGGCGGTCGACCTCGACGGCATCGTGCTCACCAAGCTGGACGGTACCGCAAAGGGGGGCTTCGTGTTCTCGCTGTGCGGCGACCTCAAGATCCCCGTCGTGTTTGTGGGCGTGGGCGAAAAGATGGACGACCTCGAACTCTTCGACGCGGAGCAGTTTGTGGAGGGATTTTTTTAATTATTCACACAATAGTTCACGAAAATCCCCGACAGGCGAAGTCGGGTATTTTCCGTGATCTTGAGGGGCGCTGCCCCTCGATAATGCGTAAGGCACTCGATTAGAAAAAACCGCATTATCTTCACCCCGCTGAGACGCAGGTATGCGCAAATTGAGGGCGCGGGCGCAAAAGCGTGGTTTTGCTGGCGCAGTAATTTTGGAACAAAAAGCATCGCAAAAAGATTTGCATAGCAAAGATTTTTGCGAAGAGGAGCGGCAGGCATAAAAACGCACCCGCAAGCGGAGCGCGCGGGTGGTAACGATTGCCTTGCTGCGACGAGCGCTGGCGCAAAAGCGTGGTTTTGCTGGCGCAGGTGAGTTCACGCGAATCTTTTTGCGGAGCAAAAATCTTCGCCGTGAGAGGGGACAAACACCGCCGCGCACGGCTATGCCTGACGCGGCTCGTTTTTCCTCTGTGCGCATAGCGCACATTCACCTTTTCCCCCAAAAGCGCAGGTATGCGCAAATGCAGTGCGCTGGCGCAAAAGCGTGGTTTTGCTGGCGCAGGAATTTTGGAACAAAGGGCATTACAAAAGTGTGATTTTCCTTGCGCACCATATTATAGCCTTCCCCCTCGGGGGAAGGTGTCAAGTGAGCGGTGCGAGCTTGACGGATGAGGGGGGATACGAAACAGCACATTCACCCCTTATCAGTCACCTGCGGTGACAGCTTCCCCCCAAGGGGAAGCCTTTTTGCGACGAGGAGATGAAAAATAATTTTGCCTGTCAAGTAAAAATGCTTGACAGGCGATTTTTTCTTCTATATAATAGAGGCACAAGGAGGGGCGGAATGGATCTTCAATTCATGCGGCTGTATGATCTTTACAGCCCCCTCCTCACCAAGACGCAGCGCGAGATCGCAACGCTCTACTTCGCCTGCGATCTGTCCCTTGCGGAGATCGCGGAGGAGAAGGGGTGCTCGCGGCAGAGCGTCTCCGATCAGATCGCAAAGTGTCGCCAAAAACTTCAGACGGCGGAAGAAAAGCTGGGGTTTGCGCGCAAGGAAGCTGCGATCAGGGCGTGGGCAGAAGGGTTGCCCGCCGTGCAGCGGGGGGAGCTTGAGAGCATCCTCGTCCGCGAAGAGAAGGAGTAATTCGTTCATGGCGTTATTCGCATCGCTCTCCGAGCGGCTCAATCATATCTTTTCCAAGCTGACCAAGCGCGGCAAACTCACCGAGCTTGAGATCCGCTCCGCCATGCGCGAGGTGCGCATTGCCCTCTTGGAGGCGGACGTCAACCTGAAAGTTGCCAAGCAGTTCATCGCCGAAGTTTCGGAAAAGGCGGTGGGGCAGGAAGTGCTGCAATCGACCAATCCCGCCCAGCAGGTCATCAAGATCGTCAAC
>CALVTZ010000062.1 GCA_944363255.1 uncultured Clostridia bacterium | reverse complement strand
CTTGCCCGCATCCACAGCCTTTTGAATGTTGTCGTAGAAGGCGTCCGTCTTGCCCGTGTAGAAGAAGTAGCGGTACGCCGTCTGCAAGACGCTGTCGCCCGTCTCCTCTGCGACCTGGGCAAAGTAGCCGTCGGACGCGTCGGTGAGCTCCTTGTACAGCTCGCCCACTTCCTCAAGCTCCACGTTGTTCATGAGCTTGCCGCCCTTGGTGAGGTTGACGGCGGAGATATAGTTGTAGGAGACGGAACCGATGGGCTCTGCGTCTGCATACAGCAGGACGCCGTCGATGATCTCGAACTGATACCAGCTGGTGGCGTGCTGAAGATCGAGCACCTTCACGGGCTTGTAGGGCTTGTTGTCCTCATCGCCCTCGAAGGGAAGGGTGTCGTAATTTCTGCCCGAACCGTTGTACACGGCGCGCTCCACGGAGGTACCGCTGCCGTTCGTGCGGGTGAAGTAGACGTAGTCGTATTTCTCGTCCGACGTGTCGTCGCGGCTGACGAGCGTTGCGCCGTTCGCGTCGCGGCAGATCTCCGTCTCGACGACGCCGCCGTTGCCGTCCGTTGCAACGTCTACGCGGTAGATGCTGCTGCCCGAGACGTACAGGTAGTGGTGTGCGTCCTGCTCGTCGCGGTAGTAGATGGCGCTTGCGGAGGCGTGGCTCGTGGTGTCGTTCTGCGCAACGACGTCAAGCGCCGCCGTGCCGTTCGCACCCGATGCGTTGCCCGCGATGGAGTTCCAATCTGCGTCCAGCTCCGCCTCGTCCAGGAAGTACAGCTCCCCGGAGGTGCCGCCCACTTCCGTCGTCTCCTTGCGCAGGAAGTACAGCCCTTCGTCGTTGTACGTCTGCAGGGTGTAGGTGTAGCCTGCGGGAACGGCGGGCTCTACGCCCTCTTCGAGGTCGTGCGTGAACTGCGAACCGTCGTTCATGTACGACTTGCCGATACCATCGAGCACGATGGTGCCCAGGTTGTGATAGGGCGCCTCGCCGTTGTGGTCGTTGAGGTATTCCTCATCCCACGTGTATTCGTAGGGGGCTTCCGTCACGTCTGCGCGCACGCGGTAGACCTGGTTGTAGTCGTTGCGGGTGGTCGCGCTGTCCTCGGTGTCGAGGTTGTCCTGCACGGACATGGTGTAGTAAGCGTAGGGGTTGGTCACATCCTTGGAGAAGATGTACCCCGTTGCGCCGCGCACCAGATCGGTCTCCTGCTTGGTGGCGGTGTTGTAGCTCTTGATGGTGTAGGGCGAGGAGGAACCCACGACGTACATGAGGTACACGTCGCCGTCCTTCTCGGGCTGCACGAAGCGGTAGACGGTGGAGTTGGTGTCTACGCGGAAGTAGTCCTGAATGTCCGAACCGTCGAGCTTGGCGCTCTTGAAGTCGAGGTAGGTGTTTTCCACGACGCCCGACGTGTTCTTGACGTTGGTGGGCGTTGCGTAGTACACTCTGCCGTTGTAGATATACAGACCAGAGGTGTAGTCCGCCGCCACCATGAGGGAGGGGATGACCGTCTCCGCCGTATTGTTGCCCGCCAGAAGATCGCTCTTTGCAATGCGCATGAGCGCACCCTTTACGGGCTTGCCGTACGTGTTGTTGGCGGTGTACGCCTCTACGCCGTTGATGAAGTAGACGTACTTGCCGTACTCCACCACAAAGCCGCCGTTGGAGACAGCGGGCGCAGTCGAGGTGTAGTCCCCCTCGAGCGGGGTGAACCTCTCACCGCACGCGGCGAGAGAAAGAGCGCCGCAAGCCATGACTGCCGCAGCGGCGATCGAGATCAATCTTTTCGTTCCTTTGCGCATGAATGCTTTCCTACCGATAATTTTAGTTCTAACGATACGCTCTCTATTATATACTAACTCAGGGGTTTTTGCAATCAAAACCCCGTGAAATTTGTACTTTTCTTTAAGAAATTTTGTTCAGGGGTGTGATTTTATGGAAAAATTCGGCATATTCGAACTGCTCGACGCCCTCGCAGCGCTCTCCCCGCACGAGAACCGCCCGCGCGAACGGGAAAGAACGGACGCCGCGCCGCCCCCGCCGCCCGCACAAACGAACGAGACGCCCGCCTCCGCCGCAGGGGAAGGGGCTGCGATCGCCGCCTTTCTCGCCCGCCATGCCGCGCGCTCCCGCCAGATCGACGAGAAAAAATAGTCCCCTCCTCGTCGCGGCAAGGCGGTCGTTCCCACCCGCGCGCAGTTTCGCAAAATCTTTGCTGCGCAAATCTTTTTGCGATTTTTTTTGGTTATAATACTCGCGCAAGGAAAATCACACTTTTCCGCCAGCGCACAGCATTTGCGCATACCTGCGCTTTTGGGGGAAAAGGTGAATGTGCGCTGCGCGCACAGAGGAAAAACGCGCCGCGTCAGGCGTAGCCGTGCGCGGCGGCGTTTGTCCCCTCTCACGGCGAAGATTTTTGCCCTGCAAAAAGATTCGCGTGAACTTTTTTGCGCAAGGAGGGTTCCCCTCCGCCCGCGCCCTCAATTTGTCATTTATGACTTTTGGGGGAAAAGGTGAATGTGCGCTGCGCGCACAGAGGAAAAACGCGCCGCGTCAGGCGTAGCCGTGCGCGGCGGCGTTTGTCCCCTCTCACGGCGAAGATTTTTGCCCTGCAAAAAGATTCGCGTGAACTCGCGCAAAAAGGCTTCCCCTTGGGGGGAAGCTGTCGCCGCAGGTGACTGATGAGGGGTGAATGTGCCGTTTCGTATCCCCCCTCATCCGTCAAGCTCGCAACGCTCGCTTGACACCTTCCCCCGAGGGGGAAGGCAATCGTTCCCACCCGCGATCGGTTTCGCAAAAAGATTCGCGTGAACAACAAAGTCTCGCTCTTTCAGCCAGCTGAGTGCGAGCGGCACCCAGGCGCGGTTGCGCAGGACGGCGGGCGGGAGCGTTTCCCCACCCGTGTTGCCCGAGAGCACGCTCTGTCCGTGCGCCCCTTTTTCAAACACGTGCAGCTCAAACGGAACGCCCGCCGCGCAGTACGCCGACGCAAAGAGCAGCGGATTGACGACGGGAACGCAGTCGTCCTCATAGGTGTGCCAGAGGAAGGCGGGCACGCTGGACTTATCCACGCACGTTTCCAAGGAGAGCGCCTGCCTGCGCGCGGCGTCCCCGCCCGAGATGATCTCCGCCGTGCCCGCGTGCGTCTTTTCGCCCGTGGTGATGACGGGATAGGCGAGCAGGACGGCGTTCAGGCGCACGTCGCGCTCCCCCACCGCCTCCTTGACGCACGCCTGCGCATACAGCGTTGCGAGCATTCCCACGAGGTGCCCGCCCGCAGAAAAGCCGACGGCGGCAACGTGCCCCGCGTCCACGCCCAGCGCGGCGGCGTTCTCGCGCACGTAGGCGATCGCCATCGCCCCCTCCTGCAGCGGAACGGGGTATGCCGTGCACACGCTGTAGCGCAGCAAAAAGACGGCGTAGCCCTCCGCCAAAAAGCGCAACACGACGGGCTCGGACTCCCGCGCGCTCAAAAACCCGTACCCGCCGCCCGGAACGACGATGAGCGCGGGGCGCACCTTCTTGCCCAACTCCGCATCTTCGCCCAGCGAATAGGCGGTGAGCGTCGCGCCGCTGCCCGTGTACGGGCGGGAAAAATAGTCGTAAAGTTGAATGGTGGTCTGCTGCATAACTCTCTCCCAAGGCGCGGCGCAAAGGGCGCCGCCGCGGTATAAAAAATTGAAAAGAAAAAACTCGGCTGTTGCAACAGCCGAGTTGACTTTTATCTCTTGGAGAACTGAGGAGCACGGCGTGCCTTTTTGAGACCGTACTTCTTGCGTTCCTTGACGCGGGGATCGCGCGTGAGGAAGCCCTCTTTCTTGAGCGCGGGGCGCAGCTCAGGCTCGGACTGAATGAGCGCCCGTGCAATGCCAAGGCGGATAGCGCCCGCCTGACCGGTGTAACCGCCGCCCACGACGTTGACGAAGATGTCATACTTGCCCTCGGCTGCTGCCGTGACAAGGGGCTGCTTTACGATGTACTGGAGGGTACCCATGGGGAAATAGTCTTCGAGCGAGCGGTCGTTGACAACGATCGTGCCGCTTCCGGAGGGGATGAGACGAACGCGCGCGATCGCCTTCTTTCTTCTGCCGGTGCCCCAAAACTGGATCTTCTTTTTCACACTCGTTTTCGCCATGACTTACTCCTTAAAATAATTTGAGCGCTTCGGGCTTCTGCGCCGCGTGGTTGTGCTCTGCACCCTTGTACACGCGAAGCTTCTTGATCGTCTGTCTGCCCAGCGAGTTCTTGGGAAGCATACCCTTGACCGCCTCATAGACAGCAAGATCGCTGCGGTCTGCCATCAGTCTGCCGTAGGAGATCTCCTTGAGGCCGCCGATGTAGCCGGTGTGATAACGATAGTATTTGTCTTCAAGCTTCTTACCCGTGAGCACAACTTTGTCGCTGTTGATGACGATGACAAAATCGCCCGTGTCGACGTTGGGGGTGAAAGAAGGCTTGTTCTTGCCGCGCAGAATGGCCGCAACCTTGGAAGCGAGTCTGCCGAGCGGCACTCCTTCCGCGTCTACGACGTACCACTTGCGTTCTACCGTCTGCGCGTTCGCCATATAGGTTTTCATATTTCGTAAACTCCTTGACTTCCTGTGAGCATCTCGGAAAGCGCTATTTTCCGCTGAAAACCGCCCTCTCGTTTGATGTACCCCTTCATTATAGGCATTCGAAAAAATTCCGTCAAGCTGTTTTGACTTTCAAAATTAAGATTTTTTCGGAAAAAATAAAAATTTTCGGGCAAAATCGGGCATAGCTCCCCTTTTTGCGCACCTGCGCGCAGCGCGGCGCACTTCCCGCCCCCCGTTTGCCCCGCGAAAGCCCAATTTCTTGCAAATTTCCCGCCTTGCATGAAAGAACAAAGGAAGGGACGCGCGTCCCTCGCCCTTAGTCCTGCTTTGGCGGAAGCTGTTTGACGACGCGGGCGGGGTTGCCCACGGCGAGTGAGTTGGAGGGAATGTCGTGCACGACGACGCTTCCCCCGCCGATGACCACGTTGCTGCCGATGGTGACGCCGGGCATCACCTTCACGCCGCCGCCGAACCACACGTCGCTGCCCACCGTGATGGGCTTGCCGTATTCCACGCCCGAATTGCGCAGCTGCGCGTCCAGCGGGTGATTGACGGCATAGAAGCCGCACTGCGGCGCGATGAAGATATTGTCGCCGAAGGTGATGGGCGCGCAGTCCAAAAACACGCAGTCGTAGTTGGCGAAGAAGTTGTCGCCCACGTGCAGGTTGAAGCCGTAGTCCACGCGGATGTTCTTCTCCATGATGGGGCGCTTGCCCACGCTGCCAAAGAGCTTGCGAATGATCTTTTCGCGCTTTTTTGTCTGCGTGCGCTTGGTTTGGTTGTACTTGTCGCACAGCATGACTGCGCGCACGTGTGCATTGTAAATTTCGGGAGCGGAATAGTCGTACAGCTCCCCCGCTTTCATCTTATCAAGTTCTGTCATGATCTCTTTATTATATAGTATAGAAATTTGGGAACGACTCCCTCTCGCCGCGGCAAGGCAACCATCGCGGTTTGCCCTTTATTCTAAATTACTGCGCAAGGAAAATCACACTTTTCCGCCCGCGCACTCAATTTGTCATTTATGACTTTTGCGGAAAGATTGAATTGGCGCGAAGTATGATCGGAAGCCCCTAAAATTCGCGCCAAGAAAGAAAACCTGCCGTCAGGCGAATGCCGTGCGGCGGGTTGTCTTTCAAACTCACGACAATTTCTCGTAACTTTTTACGAGAAATTGTGTGAATTATTTCAGTATCGCCTTTATCCTTCTCACGCCAGCCGAGGAGGACTGTTCCTTCACGATCTTAAAGGTACCCAGCTCGCCCGTTGCGGCAACGTGGGGGCCGCCGCACATCTCCTTGGAGAACTCGCCGATGGAGTACGTTTTCACGACGTCGCCGTACTTGCTGTCGAACACGCCCACAAAGTGCTGCGCGCGCGCCTCTTCGAGGCTCATCTCCTTGTACACGACGGGAATGTTCTCCCTGATCTTCTCGTTGACGAGCGCCTCCACCGCCTGCACCTCTTCCGCCGTCATGGGGCGGGCGAAGTTGAAGTCAAAGCGCATACGCTCATCCGTAATGTTGCTGCCCTTTTGGTTGACGTCGGGCGAGAGCACCTGTTTGAGCGCGGCGTTGAGCAGGTGCGTTGCCGTGTGGTAGCGCGTTGCCTGCTGCGAATGGCTCTCCAAGCCACCCTTCGCCTCGCCCGCGTGCACGTCGCCGCGGCTCTTTTCCTGATGCTCCTTGAAGGCGGCGTCGAAGCCCGCCTTGTCCACGGTGAGCCCGCGCTCCGCCGCCATCTCCTCCGTGAGTTCGAGGGGGAAGCCGTAGGTGTCGTACAGGCGGAACGCCTGCTTGCCGCCGATGAGCGTCTCGGGCTGATAGTCGGGGTTGCTTTGCGCCATGAACGCGTTCTTGCGCGCAATGCCGTTTACGCACTTTTCAAACTCCGCCATGCCCTTTTCGAGCATGGTCTCGAAGCGATCTGCCTCCTTCTTGATCTCGTCCAGAATGTAGGCGCGCTTCTCCTGCAGCAGGGGATACGCCTCGCCGTACACCTCGTCGATGAACACGGCGGCGACTTGCTGCATGGCGGAAGCGGGTTCCACGCCCAGCTGACGGCAGTAGCGGATGGCGCGGCGCATGAGGCGGCGCAGGATATAGCCCGCGCCCGTATTCGAGGGCAGGATGCCGTTGACGTCGCCGATGAGCATGACGGTGGTGCGGGTGTGGTCTGCGACGATGCGCATTGCCTTTTGTGCCGCCGGGTCCTCGTCATAGCGCTTGCCCGTGAGCTGCTCGAGCTTTGCGATCGCCCCCGCGAAGAGGTCGGTCTTGTAGCCGTCCGTGAGCCCGTTCAAAAAGAGCAGCATCCGATCGAGCCCGAAGCCCGTATCCACGTTCTTATTCTCGAGCGGCGCGTACCCCGTCTCCGTCTTGCGGTACTGCATATAGACGTCGTTGCCGATCTCCACGTAGTCCTGCGGGAACACGGGCGCGTCGCCGCCGTGGATGGGATAGAACCACTCGTTGTCCGGGCCGCAGGGGGTGCCCACGGTGCCCTCCAGCTCCCACCAGTTGTCCGCCTTGGGCAGGAAGAAGATGCGCTCGTCCGTAAAGCCCAGCCCCTTCAAAAGCGCCGCCGTCTCGTTGTCGCGGGGGGCGGCGTCGTTGCCCTCGAACACGGTGGAGCACAGCTTTTCCCCCTCCAGACCAAACACCTTGGTCAAAAGTTCGTACGTCCAAGCCGTCTTTTCCTGCTTGAAGTAGTCGCCCAGCGACCAGTTGCCCATCATCTCAAAGAAGGTGAAGTGCGAGGCGTCCCCCACCGATTCGATATCCACCGTGCGCACGCAGCCCTGCACGTTGCAAAGGCGCGTCTTGCCGCTGGGATGGGGTGCACCCAGGAGATAGGGCATGAGCGGCTGCATCCCCGCCACGTTGAACATGACGCCCGTGCTTCCGTCGCCGATGAGCGACACCGCACCGATGTTCACGTGCCCCTTGCTCTCATAGAAGTCCAACCATTTCTGCCGCAGTTCTTTTGACGTAATTTTCATAGCTCCACCTTCCGATGATATATCCTCAAACAATTTTAGTATGTGAACGCGCGTTTGTCAAACGCTTTTCGCCCCTCTTCTCACAGCTTGGTGAGCTCGTAGCCCTCTTTGCTGTCCTTGACGGCGTAGCCCAGCTCCTTGAGCTTGTCGCGCAGCTCGTCCGACTTCGCCCAATCCCGCCCAGCGCGCGCCATGCGGCGCTCCTCCGCGACCGCCCTGACCTCCGCGGGGATGTCCTCCCCGCCGTAGCGCGCGACGTACTCCGCCGCGTCCTTTGCAAACAGCCCGAGCAGCGAATAGGTGCGGCGGATCTGATTTATCGTCCTGCGTGCCGCGGGATCGCCCGCGTCCAGCAGCTTCTTGGCGCGCTTGAAGTAGCCGAAGAGATCGGCGATGGCGAGCGCGGTGTTGAAGTCGTCGCTCATGGCGCGGTCGAACGCCGCGTCGAGCTCCTCGTCTCCCTCCGTCTCCTGCGGGAAGGCGCGCTCCACTTCGCCGATGAGCTTGTAAAAGCGCAGAACGTGCGCCGCCGCCTCGGGGAAGAGGGTATCCGTCACGTTCACGTCGTTGCGGTAGCTGT
>CALVTZ010000061.1 GCA_944363255.1 uncultured Clostridia bacterium | reverse complement strand
ACGTCTCCCACGCCACTAAGGGCAACGGGCTGGGGCTGGCGCTCGTGCGGCGCATCGCCGCGCTCACGGGCTGCACCGTGGGGGTGGAGAGCGCGGTGGGGCAGGGCAGCCGCTTTACCGTGCTCATCCCGCGCGTACAATAAAAATCAACAAAACAGGGCGGAATGCACGGGCTGTGTTCCGCTTTTTGTTTATCTGGAAAACAATGTGCAAACGCAGTTAACAAAAAGTGTTGCACAGAAAAAAATTTTTACACTTTTTTTCAAAAAAGTATTGACAAGCGCAAACTGGTGTGCTATGATTATTGCGAAATATGGAAACGGTTCCACAAGCGACCGAACGATGCCGCATCCCCCGCGGCAATTATTTTGGTCAATTATGGAAACGGTTCCACAAATCTAAACTATTTTAAGTGAGGGAAAACAATGAAGGGACACAAGAAGGTTTTATGTTGTTTGTTGGCGGCAGCTATGGCAGCGGGAACGAGCCTCGCGCTCGTTGGTTGCGGTGGCGACGGCGGTGCGGAGGACAATGCCGAGACGAAGACGGTAAAGGTTTGGCTGCACAAGAGTGAGTCGGAAGTGGAAGGGCAGATCTTCAAGTCCATTCAGAACAACTTCAACGACGAACAGTTCAAGACCTCATCAGGAAGAACGGTGAGAATGCGCATCGAGTACTACGCAAGTGCAGACGCGCTCGCTACGGCGATCAGCTCCGAGCGCGTGGGCGGCACCCTTCCCGATATCGTGGCGGTGGACGCGCCCGAGATCGCGCGCTATGCCAACAGCAAGATCCTCACGGATATCAAGGACTACATTCCCGAGGAAGTGCTCTCCGACTATGTAGACAGCGTCATCGAGCAGGGCACCTACAACGGCGGGCTGTATGCGCTCTCCGGCATGGATTCCCCCACGGGACTGTATTACAACGCCGAGTTGTTGAAGTCCGTCGGGTATGAGGACGCCGACTTCGGCACCATCGAAAATCCTTGGACGTGGAATGACCTGCGCACGGCGATGCAGACGCTCAAGGATGCAGGCAAGACGTATAAGATCAAACTCAACCTCGGCTTCGGCGGCACGGAGGGCGCAATGTATCTGTATTCGCCCGTCGTCTATTCGGCAGGCGGCTCCTTCCTCACCGCGGACGGCAAGGCAGAGGGCGCATTCAACAGCGACGCGACCATCAACGGGCTCAAGTCCATCGAATGGCTGTTCGACAAGAGCCAGGGCTGGTACTACAACAGCACCAACTCCGACGCGTTCATGTCCGAAGAGGTCGCCTTCGAAGTGTACGGTACGTGGAACATTGCAACCGCGGCGCAGAAGTATCCCGACTTCGTGTCCAAGTACGGCGTCATGCCCATGCCCGTCTATGTGGATGAGAACGGCAACAAGGGTGCGGTCGTCGCAGGATGCGGCAGCTGGGGCTTCGGCGTAACGCCCGATGCAAAGGACAAGGAAGCTGCGGCGATCGCGGTGCAGTACCTCACGAATGCGCAGTCCTCCGAAATGCTGTACGACAGCATCGGCACCTTCCCCACGCACAAGTCCTCCTTTGAGAACGACGACTTCAAGAGCGGGGCTGTAAAGATGTTCGCAGACATTCTCACCAACTGCGCAACGCCCCGTCCCGTCTCCATCAAATATACCCTGGTGAGAGATAACTTCCAAACGCTGCTGCAATACATGGAGACGAGCTACGGCTCCTCCGGGTACAACCTCAAGAGCAAAGCAAGCGATCTGTGCAAAGTGATCGACTGATTCAGCCCCCCAACAGAGCGGGTTTGCTGGGATGAGCGTATATCCCGTCCCGGCAGATCCGCATATATTTTCGAACGGCGGGGAGTAAACAGAGAAAGGGGAAAATTATGGAAAACGTTGAGATCGCAGAAAACAGGGTAGAGGACGTTGAGATCGCTGATCAAAGCGTACAAGACATCTTGCCGTCACCCAAGAAGCCGCCCAAGCGCAAGCGGGCGTATTACAAGCTGTTCGGCAAGAGCTATTCCTTTGCAGATACCAAGGTGGGGCTGGCGTTTCTTGCGCCCGCGCTCGTCTTGGGTATCATCTTTGTCGTAACGCCCATCGTCATTTCGCTCTCTTACGCCTTTACCGAGGCGGACATCTACAATCTGGGCGAATTGAAGTGGGTGGGGTTCGACAACTTCGTCAAGGCATTTGCGGACGATCCGCTCTTTTGGACGGCGCTCAAAAACAGCGTCGTGTTCACGGTGTGCGTCGTTCCCTTGCAACTCGTGCTCGCCTTCGGGCTGGCGCTCATCCTCAATACCAACTTAAAGGGCAACACCTTCTTCCGTTGGGCGTTCTTCGTTCCCGTCATGCTCTCCCTTGCGGTAACGAGTATGCTCTGGATGAACTTGCTTGCCTCGGACGGCATCATCAACAATCTGATCGTTTCGCTGGGCGGATCCCCGCAGGGCTTCCTCTCCGATCCCGATCAGGCGCTCTTTGTCATCGTGTTCATCTCTGCATGGCAGGGCGCGGGCTATCAGATGCTCATCTTCCTCTCCGGGCTTAAAAACGTGCCCAAGGAGATCTACGAAGCCGCGGAGCTGGACGGCGCGAACAAGGTGCAAACGCTCTTCCATATCACCATTCCCGCCATCAAGCCCACCTTCTCGTTCGTGTTCATCACCATGCTCATCGGCGCGTTCCGTCTCATCACGCAGCCCATGATCATGACGAGCGGCGGTCCCGACAACGCAACCCTCACGCTCTCCTATTATATCTATAATCAGGGCGTCGTGTACGAGGGCGGCGTAGGGTATTCGAGTGCTATGGCGCTCATCTACACCGTGTTCATGTCGGCGATCGCACTCACGAGCAGAAAGTTCCTGGAAAAGGACAACACGATCTAAGGGGGGAGATATGGAAACGGCTATTCGCAAGCATAAGAAACCTATCACGGTGCAAAAGGTGCTCACCAAGAGCGCGTTCTATCTGCTGCTCACCGTGCTGTGCGTCATCTTTCTCTTTCCCATCTTCTGGATGGTGATGAACAGTTTGAAGCCGCACGCACAGATCTATGCGGATATGAACTCATGGAAGACCTTCCTGCCCGCGTTCGACTTTGGCGCGTATGGCGAACTCTTCACCATGTTCACCTACTTCGGAAGATCTATCCTCAACAGCATCTTCTATTGCGCAGTCACCATCATCGGCGTGCTCATCGTCAACTCGCTCGCCGCCTATGCGCTCTCGCGCTTTAAGTTCCCCGGGCACAAAGTGCTCGTGACCATCATCATCCTGCTGCTCATGATCCCCGTGGAGACCTCCATCGTGCCACAGGTCATCATCTTGAGAAATCTCGGCTTGCTCAAAGGGGAGGCGAGGATCATCGGCTATCTGCTCCCCGGCATCGTAAGCCCCATGTACATCTTCCAATTCCGCGCCTTCTTCCTGGGCATTCCCAAGGAGCTGGAGGAGGCGGCAGCCATCGACGGCTGCGGAAGATTGAGAACGTTCTTCCGCGTCATCGCGCCCTGCGCAAAGCCCGTGTTTGCAACGGTCGCCATCTTCACCTTCATGGGGCAATGGAACGAATACGTGTTCGCAAACTTCATGTTTGCCTCCTACGAGTCGTTGAAGCCGCTGCAGGTATTCCTGCAACTTGTCAACACGCACAACCCCAAGGACCTCGCTTGCGTCCTTGCCGCGCTCACGTTCGGTACCATTCCCATCGCGATCGTGTACATCTTCTTCCAGCGTTGGATCATCGAAGGCGTGGCGTTCTCCGGGCTCAAATAAGCAGCCCTTCGACCAAACCAAGATAAAGGGGAAATTTGATGAAAACTCACAGCATAAAAAAGAGACTGCTCATTTCACTTTCGCTGCTGCTCTCTGCCATTCTGCTCTGCCTTGGGCTTGCGCTCATGAGCGGGTGCGAGAAGGGCGATCCGCTCGACAAGAGCCTCATGCTGCACCTCACCTTTGACGAGGGCAGCGGCACAACGGTGAAGGACTCCGCCAAAAAGGTGCCCGACGCAACGGTGCGCTACGTCTTTAACGACGCGCAGCACCAGCCGAACAACCAGGATCCGCAGTGGCGGGAGAAGGGCGTAAAGGGCGGAAGCCTGCTCTTCGACGGCTACTCCAACTTCATTCGCTACGACTATGAGGACATCAAAGTGCGCGGCGACAAGTTCTCCATCAGCGCCTACGTTGCGCCCCGCGTGTTCGAGTGGGACGATCCCAAGTCGCAGGAAAACGGCACGGATAAGCTCACCGCCATCGTCGCGCAGATGGATAAATCGGGCGCGTGCGGGTTTATTCTCGGCTATCACCGCCACGGAAATTGGAGCTTCCAGGTGGGAGACGGCGAGAATTGGGTGAGCGTGTGGAACGACGAGGGCTTCGAGCTGAAAAAGTACGAATGGAACCACGTCGTTGCCTCCTACGACGGCGCGAAGGGGGAGATGTGCATCTACCTCAACGGCGAACTTGCGGGCAAGCAGACCTTCATCGAGGGCAGCCGCATCGAGTCCGCCACGGACGAATACCTGTACGTGGGCAAGAACGCGGGCAATCCCTACTCCAACGCGACCGCCGCGGGCAATATGGTGAGCGGGCTCATGGACGAGCTCAAACTGTATAACGCAGTTGCGAGCGCGGAGGACGCAATGCGCCTGTATCAGGCGAACGAATTGCCCGAGATCGCCTTCGAGGATATCTGGCTGCAAAACATTCTCACGGACGACTACTACAAGACGCAGCTGCACGGCGGCCCTTACCAGCATTGGATGAACGAGCCGCACGCGCCCATGTACTACAACGGCAAATACCATCTCTTCTTCCAATTCAACCTCGTGGGGCCGTACTTCCACAACATCTGCTGGGGACACCTCGTCTCCGACGACATGGTCAATTGGAAGCCGCTCAAAGAGGTCATCACGCCCGAGGCGGGTTCGGTCGCGCCGGACGGCGTGTGGTCGGGCGGGGTGACGTACGACAAGAACGGCGTTCCCGTCATCTTCTTCACGGCGGGCAACGACAGCTTCCGCGATGAGGGGCTCATCTCCAACCAAAACGTGGGCGTCGCCTATCCCAAGGACATCAACGATCCCGAACTCACCGAATGGGTGGTGTGCGACGAGCTCGCCATCAAACAGCAGGCAGGTCAGGGCGTGGCGGGTGAATTCCGCGATATGCACGTTTGGCAGGAGGGGGACACCTGGTGTATGCTCATCGGCTCGCAGACGACGAGCAGAACGGGCGGCACGGCGCTCCTTTTCACCGCCACCAACCTCGAAGTCAAGGGCAACGGGAAGGTGGATATGAATTGGCAGTATCGCGGCCCCGTCTATCAGATGCAAAATCAGCCCTCCGATCTGGGCAGAGTGTGGGAACTTCCCGTCATTCTCCCCGTCAAGAACGAGGCGGGCACGGTGAGCAAGCATATCTTCCTCATCAGCCCCGCGCCCGCAGATTCGGCGGACAACAAGATCTACTACTTCCTGGGCAACTTCTCCCTTCAAACGGGCAAGTTCACCCCCGATCCCGACTTTGCTGCGAGGCCGCACCTGCTCGACTACGGCTGCAACGTGTTCACGGGGCCGAGCGGCTTTGTCGATCCCGTCTCCAAGAACACCTATATCATGTCCATCATGCAAGATCAGCGCACGCCGGGCGAAGTCGCCGTATCGGGCTGGGCAAACTGCGTGGGATTTGCGCGCAGAGTGTGGCTCAACGACGAGGGCACGGACGTGAAGCTCGCCCCCGTGGAGGCGCTTGAAAAGTACGAGAGCGAGACGCTCGTCTCCGTAGAGAACAAGAGTATTGAGGAGGCGAACGCAGCGCTTGCAGGCAAGGGCAGCGACATGGCGTATGTGCGCGTCACCTTCAAGAACGTGAACGCAACTTCCTTTGGCGTGCGCGTGAAGAAGGGGGGCATCATCGACGAAACGCACTTCACCTACGACGTGGAAAACAGCACCATCGTCGGTTCGACGATGAACAAGGGCGGCAATGCGGCAAGCACGGGCGGCTCGGGCGCGCTTGCGCTCAACGAGGACGGCACCGTCACGATGGAGATCTATATCGACCGCTCGCTGGTGGAGGCGTACTTCAACGAGAGCAAGGCGATCAGCATCCGTTCGTATGCAGACTTCACCTCAACGGGCATCGAAGTGTTCGCAGAGGGCACCGTCACGGTGCAGGAGCTGTACGTTGCCTCCCTCAGATCCATCTACAAATAATGTAAAACCAAGGTAGGTATTTATGAAGAGTAAATTCAAGGCAAATGAATACATTGCAAGCAATCGCGGTGCAGTTTGTCATAAATACCGCCATACCTATCATGCAATGCCGGAGATCGGTTGGTGCAACGACCCGAACGGATTCGTATATTATGGCGGTAAGATCCACCTGTTCTATCAACACAATCCATACGGTGCAGGGTGGGATACCATGCACTGGGGGCACGTTACAAGCAGAGATTTCATCAGTTGGGAATATCAGCCCGTTGCGCTCGCACCCGATATGCCCTACGACGTGGGCGGCTGTTTCAGCGGCTCGGCGATCGAAAAGGACGGGATGCTCTATCTCATGTACACGGGGTTGGACAGCGAAAACAATCAGCAGCAGTGCCTCGCGGTAAGTCAGTCGGGCGTGGAATTCACCAAGGCGCTCAACAATCCCGTGATCACGTCCGCCATGGTGGGCGAGGGCATGAGTGTGAAGGACTTCCGCGATCCCTATGTGTTCAGGCGCGGCGAGCACTATTACAGCGTCATCGGCACCAAGGTGAACGATCGCGGCAACATTGCGCTCTATCGCTCGGACGATCTCATCGAGTGGGAATTTGTGGGCTATTGCATGAACAGCGACAAGCCGCAGGAGGACAACTACTTCGAGCTCAACGCGGTGTACGAATGTCCCTGCTTCATGCAGCTTGACGGGCAAGACATTCTAATGTGCAGCCCGCAGTTCCTTCCGCAGCAGGGAAGTGAGTTTGAAAACGTGCATTCCGTCGTCTACATGGTGGGCAAGCTCGATTTGGAGAGCGGCAGGTTCCACTACGACACCTTCCACGAGCTGGACGGCGGGTTCGACTTCTACGCGGCGCAGTCAACGACGCTCCCCGACGGGCGGACGGTGCTCACGGCGTGGATGCAGATGTGGGACAGAAACATTCCCTCGCAAGAGGACGGCTGGGCGGGCTCCATGGTGCTGCCGCGCGAACTCTCCTTCCGCGACGGAAGGCTGTATCAGCAGCCCGTGCGCGAGATCCTTTCCTACCGCGCAAACGAAGTGGAAAGGACGGATATTGCCCTCGGGCAGCAGCCCGTGCGCATTGCGGGCGTCTCGGGCGACACGCTGGAACTGCTCGTCACCTTCGAGTGCGGCGACGCGGACGTGGTGGGCGTCAAGCTCTTCGAGGGCAAGGAACACGAGACGCTCGTCTACTACGACGTTCAGGCGGGCGAAGTGGTGCTCGATCGGAGCAAGTCGGGCGTTGCCATCGCGGGTGCGGAGGCGCAAAACGCCACGCGGCGGGTGTGCGCAGGCAAGCAGCTTGAAACGCTCTCGCTCCGTATCTTTTTGGACAACACGAGCGCAGAGGTGTTCGTAAACGACGGATACGCGGTGCTCACGGCAAATATCTATGCAGACGAGGCGGACGAGGGTATCTCCTTCTACGCGCTCGGCGGCAAGGCAAAAGTGAAAAAGGTGACCAAGTACGATATCTTGGCAAAATAAGGAGGATATATGAAGGGGAAAAGATTGGCTGTGATCGCGCTCTCTGCGATCATGATCTCGGTAGGCGCCGCAGGGCTTGCAGCGTGCGGCGGAAGCGAGAAGGTCGAGGCGGACATAATAAACGGCGGCTTCGAGAGCAATGTTGACGAATCGACGTGGCTGGGTTGGACGCGGGATGGCAACGCTTTCTCGGCGCGCAGCGTCGTCTCCGAATCCAACTACACGGAGAGCGGCGTGGAGAAGGTCGCAGTCGTGGACAAGGAAGGGGAGAAGTTCTTCTTCGGCATCGGCGGCGGCAATTCCTCGCGCAACGTGGGTACGCTCACGTCCAACACCTTCAAGCTGTCCGGTACGGGCAAGATCGCCTTTAAGATGGGCGGCGGCAAGAACGGTGAGAAGGTGTACGTGGAGTTCGTGGAGGCGGGCGGCAAGACGCTTGCCAAAGTCACGAACGAGGACTTCAACGAACCGTACGTGACCACGCACATGATCCGCAAGATCGTTGATCTCTCCGCCCACGTGGGCAAGAATATCTACATCAAGGTTACGGACGAGGACAACGGCAGGGATTTCGGCTATGTCAACCTCGACGACTTCGTCATGTGCGCAACGGACGCGGACGTTGCCAAGTACGAAGAGCAGCGCGCGACGCAGCTCAAGAAGTACGGCGAGCCCACGTTCAGCGAAACG
>CALVTZ010000060.1 GCA_944363255.1 uncultured Clostridia bacterium | reverse complement strand
AATGAAAAAGCGGAGAAACTGCTGCGTGGTGAGAGTGCATATGAAGTTGATGACGTAGCTGATGTCCGTACTGTCGCAGGTGAGGTAGTAGGTGGAGCCGTCCGGCACGAGGATGAAGTGGTCGCGGTCGGTGGAGTACACGTTCCCGTTGTGGTGATAGTCGATCTTCCCGTTGGTGGAGAAGATGATGCCAAACCCGTTTCGGTCGACGATATCCCGCCGAATGCCCGCCTGACTGAAAATTTCTGCACAGACGATAATTTCTCCGATGGCGACGTCGCTGAGGATATTTTCCATATTCACCATTATATGGAAAAACAGAAAAAATGCAAGAGGAAGGGGGCAAAAAAGGGGCTTTTTGTATATAAAATGTTAAAAAGTAGAAATGGCGTGCTATTGAGAGGCTTCGCACGGGGGGATATAATGAAGGTGCCAACGCAGCGGTGGGCGACTTTGCGCGCGCCGTGCGGGGCAAAAATTGCCAAACAAGGAGATCGTGATGAGAGGGTTGCTTAGGATAAAGCGCATTGTTTTGTGTACATTGCTGGCGCTCTTTGCCGTGTGCGTCTTTGCTGCGTGCGGCGAGAAGGAGGAAGCTCCGCCTGCGACCACGTATTATACCGTTTCCTTCTACTCAGAGGACGGTTTGGAAAAATACAAGGAATTGCAGTTTGCCGAGGGGGAGAGCATCGTCTACGACGGAACGCCCACCAAGGCGGCAACGCAGGAATACACCTACGTCTTTGCGGGCTGGGCAACGGAGGTGGGCGGCGCGGTGGAGCAGTCGCTCGTTGCGGACAAGGCGATGTCGCTGTACGCCGTGTTCACCGCACAGCCCGTGGAAAAGACGCAGGTCGCAAAGCCCGCAGCCGATACGACGCAGTTCACCTACAACGGCGAAGTGCAGCAGTACACCATCGCGCCCTCCGAGGAGTATGAGGTGAGCGGCGCGTGGCAGACGGACGCGGGCGAGTACGAAGTGCGCGTCTCCCTCAAAGATCCCGTGGGGAGCACGTGGGAGGACGGCACGACGCAGCCGCTCGTCTACCCCTTCGTCATTGCGCAGGCGCAAAACAGCTGGACGGTCCAACCTGCGATGGAGGGCTATCAGGCGGTGGATGCACCAGGCGGCGCGAGCACGCCCGTGGGGACGGCTGCATTCGGCAGCGTGGTATTCGCGTACAGCAATGCGCGCGAGGGCACGTACACCGAGCAGCTTCCCGATGAAGCGGGCGACTACTTCATGAAGGCGACGGTGGAGGGGAATGCCAACTACACGGGTTTGAGCGAGATCGTTTCCTTCCAAGTGACGGCAAAGCTCGTTGAAAAGCCCGCAGCCGATCCCACGCAGTTCACCTACAACGGCGAAGCGCAGCAGTACACCGTTGCGCCCTCCGAGGACTATACGGTGAGCGGCACAAGTCAGACGGACGCGGGCGAGCATGAAGTGCGCATCACCCTCACGGATACGAAAAAGTACGCGTGGGAGGACGGCACGACGCAGCCGCTCGTCTATTCCTTCGTCATCGCGCAGGCGCAAAACAGCTGGACAGTCCAACCTGCGATCGAGGGCTGGCGGGTGGAGGACGCACCCGAGGGCGTGAGCACGCCTGTGGGAACGGCGGCGTTCGGCAGCGTGGTATTCACGTACAGCAATGCGCGCGAGGGCACGTACACAGAGCAGATTCCCAATGAGGTGGGCGACTACTTCATGAAGGCGACGGTGGAGGAGAACGCCAACTACACGGGCTTGAGCGAGATCGTCTCCTTCCGCCTTACCACCGACCTCGTCTTTCAATACACCATCACCTTCTACGATTCGGACGGCACGCTGCTCGATAAGCAGGTGCTCGAAGAGGGCAGCGCCGTAACGTACGCAGGCAAGCAGCTGGGCACGGCGGGAGAGAACACCGAGCGGGCGTTCCTCGGCTGGACGGACGGCGAAACGGAGTATGCGGGCGAACTTCCGCAGGCGACGAAGAACGTTGCATATCACGCCATGTACGAAGATCGCTTCCTGCCCGCAAAGGGCACGGAGGAGGCGCCCTATCTGCTCACTTCTGCAGACGAACTTATATTCCTCTCTGAGGAAGTGCTGGAAGGGGAGGATTTCACGGGCAAGTACTTCACGCTTGCAAACGATATCGATCTTACAGGTTCTGCGTTCCAGCCCATCGGCGACGACACGCATCCCTTCTGCGGCAACTTTGACTTTGCAAACAAAACGGTGACGTACGAGGCGACGGCGGCGCTTGCGGGGCTGTTCGGCAACAACGCGGGCACCATCGAAAACCTCGTTGCGGTCGTTACGGTGGAGACGACGGGGGTTGCGGGCGGCGTGGCTGCGCGCAACGGCGGCGTCATTCGCGCCTGTACCGTTTCGGGCAGCGTAAAGGGTGCGACGGCGGGCGGCATCGCGGGCATCAACGCGGGCACGATCGAATATGTGCGCTCCTCCGCGCTCGTCTACAAGCAGGACGCGCTTGCCATGTCTGAACTCGTCGGCGGCGGCGCGGGCATCTATGTGGGCAGCACGAGCGAAGGGCACGTCCTCACGCTGGCGCAGTCCGTGTGGGACGGCGCGGCGGCAGCGGCGTTCGAGGGCGGCGACGGCACGCAGCAAACGCCCTACCTCATCAAGACGGCACAGCAGCTTGCCTATCTTGCCGAGAGCAACGCGCAAAACGCTTACTATAAGGACGTTTATTTCAGGCTGGAAGCCGATCTCGACCTCGGCGGGCGCGATTGGCAGGGCATTGGCGGCGGAAGCTCGACAAACGCCTTTGCGGGGCACTTCGACGGAAACGGACACGTCATCTACGGGCTGCTGTTGGAGAGCGGTTCGTCGCGCCGCGGGCTGTTCAACAGCGCGATCGGCAGCATTTCCAACCTCACCGTGGTGGGCAAGGCGACGGCGGGCACGCAGTATGTGGGGCTGCTTGTCGGAATCAACTATTCCGCGCTCACGGACTGCAAGGCATACGGGCATATCGACCTTCCGCAGGCAACGAACGTGGGGCTTATCACGGGCTGTCAGGGCGGTAAGGATGTGACGAACTGCGCCGCGTACGGCTTTGTTTCGGCAAAACGCATGGTGGGCGGCGTCGTGGGCTACAACTATAAATTCGGCGGTGCGATCGCCACATTGTCGCAGTGCACCAACTATGCGACCGTCGTCGCCACCGAACTTCTCGCGGCATCGCAAAACAACACGGGTGTTGGCGGCGTCGTGGGCGTGACGGGCGCGGGCGCGACCATCGCGGGCTGCGTCAACTACGGCGCGGTGACGAGTGCGCAGAACGTGGACGGCGGCGTTGGCGGCATCGTGGGACAGCTCTTTGCCGCAACCGTGGAAAATTGCAAGAACTACGGCACGATCGACGGCGTGCGCGCAACGGGCGGCATTGCGGGCTACACGCGCACAGACAGCTCCATTCTCAGGTGCGAAAACTTCGGGCAGGTGCGCGCAAGCTATGGCGCGGGCGGCATCGCAGGGGAAAACCGCGGCGATATCGCGGGCAGTACCAACCGCGGCGCGATCTCCGTTTCGGAGGAAGGTGCGGGCTATTGGCTGGGCGGCATCGTGGGCATGAGCGGCGCTTCCGGCTCCGTCGTAAGTTGTGAAAATTACGGCGTGGTCACGGGCATCGGCACGAGCACGGGCGGCGTTGGCGGCATCGTGGGCAGCGCGTACGGGCTTGTGAATAAGTGCAAGAATCATGCAGACGTATTCGGGAATGCGTACCTCGGCGGCATCGTCGGTTCAGTCTTGGGCGCAAGCGGCGAAGTGCGTGAAAACGAAAATCACGGCAACATTTCCACCGCGCTCGCGGAGGGCTCTGTCAATCTGGGCGGCATCGTGGGCTATCAAAAGGTGGGCACGGCGATCGGCAACCACAACTACGGCACGTACGTGTTGCCCGAGGGCGCGACCTGCTCGCAATACGGCTATCTCGTGGGCTATGACGAGGTGGGCGAGAGCGGCGTTTACGACAACGTAAATCACTACGCGGCAGAGTAAGCGAGAAAGGTACAAGGGTTGGGGCGGCGGCATGGCTGCCGCCCTTTCTGTAAAGTTTAAGGAGAACGATAGTGAGAAAGCGGTTGAAAAGATGGGGCGCGCTTGCGCTCGCCCTGCTGATGGCGGGAATGCTGTGCGCCTGTGCGCAGGGGAGCGGCGAGGAGCGCGCTGCCGAGGTAAAGCGCGTCGTCGTGGAGGCAACGTGCGAAACGGAGGGGTATGTCGAGCATTGGTATGAGGACGGCTACGTCTGCCGCGACAGCTTCACCCCCAAGACGCAGCACGATTACCTTGAATACACGCTGGGCGCAGAGCACAACCTCACGCGCTATATCTGCCGTCATTGCGGCAGGGAAAAGGTGCTGTATGAGGAGGTGGAGGTGAATACGGACGTTGTGGTCGATCCCACGCGCGAACGTCCCTCCTTCGTGGGGCTGGACGTGATGGTGTGCGCCATGATCTTAGAGCGCACGCCCGACGAGGCGATCCTTGCCATCCGCCGCGCCGAACAAAAGGGGGCGTACGGCTTCATGGTGTATGTCTCCTGTCTTGAACCGCAGTACCGCACCCTGCAATCGCTGCAGCGCATCATGCACTGCACGCAAAAGCCCGTGCTCGCCATCGCGTACAGCGTGAACACCTTCTTCCCGCAAAATCTCTCCTTCGACGAGATGGCGTCCCTTCTCACCTTGAGCGTGGAGGCGGGCGCGGCGGCGGTCGATCTGCAGGGGTATATGTGGGATACGGACACGCTGGGCGGGCTGCGCGCCAACCGCGCCTATTGGACGGAGCAGGGCTACGATATGTCCTTCGTCTCCGCCTCGCCCGCCGAGGTGAGCGGCGCTCCGCTCGCCATTCAAAAGCCGGCGGCGTTTACAAAGTCCATTAACGAAATGGGGGGCGAAGTGCTGCTCTCCGTGCACGCGAGCGCGCAGATGAGCGCAGAGCAGATCGTGGCAATGGCAAAATATCTGGATAAGATCGACGTGGACATCATCAAGATGGTGGTGGGGGGAAGCTCAAACGAGACGGTCATCGAGCACCTGAAGGCGTGCAACACCCTCTCGCAGGCGGGCACGCTCTCCGCGAAGTTCTCCGTGCACGGGCAGAGCACGCTCTCCCGTCTCATGTGTCCCATGTTCGGCTCGTATATCGCCTTCTGCGTGGACGAGTACACGGAGGCGCAGACGAACATTCAGATCGATCTTGAAACCATGCTCGCCATTATGAATTCCCCGGAGATGAAAGAGGTGCTGCGATGAAGAGAGTGTTTGCGCTCCTCCTCGCCCTCGCGCTGTGCTGCCTGCCCTGCGGGTGCGCGGCGGAGGACGCGCCGCCCGACATTCCGCAGGAGACGATCGAGCGGCAGGAGCCCGCCTGTCAGGTCATCCTGCTCGCGGGGGAGGACAACTGCATGGGCTACAGCTACGCGCAGGCGCTTTGCGACCGCGACGTCGAGACGAACGTCTCCCCCGCCAAGTACGCGGAGTATCGCGCGGGGTATGATAACGTGCTCATCCGCTACCGCAACGTCAAGAAGCCGCGCCTTCTCAACAGCGGCGTGCAGGAGTTCGTTCCCGTGCGCTTCGGGCAGGGGTTTATTCCCGCCGAATGGCGCAAGGACGGCACGTTTGGCGCAGAGCTGGGGCTTGCGGAGTACTTTTCCTACCGTTTCCCGCAGCAAAACAGCTATATCATCAAGTACTGCGGCGGTACGGCGTCGGGGGTGAGCGGGCGCTGGGACGTGCACAACGGCGAATACTATCTGGAGATGCTCGACTTCTTCCTCGAAAGTCTCGCGCTTTTGGAGCGGG
This sequence comes from uncultured Clostridia bacterium, assembly GCA_944363255.1. Classification (GTDB taxonomy): domain Bacteria; phylum Bacillota; class Clostridia; order Christensenellales; family Borkfalkiaceae; genus Gallimonas. The sequence goes on along the minus strand of CALVTZ010000060.1, from coordinate 2,579 downwards.
AAGGGGTGCGCTTTGAAGTGAGCGCCTTCTGCCTCGTGCAGGGGGAGAGCGACGCGAAGAACAACGCCGCCGCGCACTATGAGGAGGTGAAGGCGATCGCAGACGGGGTGCTCTCCGCGTGCGGGAAGTACGCTCCCGCGGCGGGCACGGCGTTTATTAACGTGGGCGTGCCGCAGTACTTCACGGGGTACGCGCAGCTCAACGAAGCCAAGCGCGCGCTCGCGCAGACGGACGAAAAATACTACTATATCGATGTGGCGCAGGCGGGGCTCACGCGGTCGCAGGACGGCAGAGACCGCAAGCATTACGACGCGATCTCGCAGCTGAAGCTGGGCAACATTTTGGGGCGTACGGTACACGATTCGCTGGACGTATGCGTAAAAGGGGACGCTCTCACGCTGCAAACGGGCATGGCGGTGAGTGATGGCGCGGCGCCTTCGGGCGTGCAACTTGCCTGCGTTGCGGGCGGAAAAGCGGCACAGTCCGTGTGGGCGTTCTCCTGCGACGAGAGCACGCTCCGCCTTGTCGTGCGTGTGGAGGACGACTGCGTTACGGCGGGCGACGGCGTGGAAGTGCACGTGAGCGAGGCTGCGCGCAGCTTGGACTATGCGCAGGGGGCGTTCTCCGTAAAGGCGAGCGCAGTCGGCAACGTGAGCATCATAGACTTAAACAGCGGGCAGTCGCTGGATACGCCGCTCTCGGTGGCGCTCTCCTACCTCGCGGAGGGGGAGAATATCGTGGGCTATGAGTTCGACTTTGCCATTCCCCAACCCTTCGGGCGGGCGTGCGCGGTGAGTTTCGCCCTGCAAAACGACAACGGCAGCGTAAACCGCACGGTGTTTGCGCAGCTGGGCGCAGAGGAGGGCAAGCCCTATACCTATATGCCCGTGTCCGAAGCGGGGCTTTCGCAGGGGTACGCGCAGTACGGCATGATGCTGGGCGACGGCGGCGCACTCAAGGCGAAGCCCGTGTGGGACCTCTCGCATGACGACGGCAGCGCGCAGGCGTACGCGGTGATGACGGCGGACGCGTCGGACAACGAGCTGTACTTCCACAAGAGCAACGCGATCGATCTGTACGTGGCGGCAAACTTCGAGGCGCTCGGCGTGCACGCGGGGGAGCTTTGGGGAAAGTTCGGGCTGACTATCACCACGAGCGAGGACTCGGGGCTGTTCTTCTTTGTGGACGCCTACGGCAACGGGCGGGAAATGCTGGGTGCGCGCTTCGGCTACGTCACCTTCACGCATGGCACGTACAACGAGGATTGGACAGACCTCGGCACGGTGGAGGGGTTCAGTGCGCAGAGCTATCAGGGCGGCAACAGCGTGCGCCTCGCCCTGCGCAGATCGCGCGACAGGTACGACTTCATCGTGGAGGGCAAGACGGTGGCGAGCCTGCGCGATCCCTGCAAGATCGGCATCCTGCCCGCCTATGCGGGGGTGGCTTCCTTCCACATATCCATGCGGCTCACGCAGTACGTGCTTGAGTTTTGAGCTCTGCAAGAACGGGCGCTCGCGGCGACTTGCCGCGGGCGCTTTTTATTTAGATTTTAGTAAATAAGAAGGGGGGATTTGGGAGAAGGAGCGTGGAAAAATCGTACTTTCCATGCACCAAATTGGTAATATGGTCAATTTATTTTTTTGAATGAAGTGATATAATGGCAGTAGAAGATGATAAGGAGGAAAACTATGAAGCGAGTGATATGGTGGCGATTTGCCCTTGTCGTGCTCCTGGCTTCTACGCTGTTGCTGGGGCTTTTGGGTGTCGTGATGCTGCGCATCAGCGGCAAGGCGGCTACAGATCCGCAGCCCGTGTACAAGCTGGATTTTTCCGATGAGGCAGATCGCGGTAAGAACACGGCGACAACGGAGATCCCCTCTGCCGAGGTGGTCTCAAACGGCAGTATCAACTACAACGGTAAGGACGTAAAAGGGGGCACCGCGCTTGAAATGACGAGCACGGGCACCCGGCAAAACTACGTTGCCATTCCGGGCGACGTACTCAACTACGATACGATCACCATTGCGGGCTGGTTCAAGATCAGCAGCAACATTCCCGGTTGGGCGCGTATGATCGAGCTCAACAACGGGAAGGCGGACGGCGAACACAGTCGTATGTCCGTCATGCCCTTCGCGGGGAATTATTACAACGCGCTGCACGTAAATACCGTGATCAATGGCGTGACGAAATTGGGCAATAGCAATGCGGATAATATGCTGCATGAGGGCGCGGATGCCGATGGCGCTGTGAACATGCCCATGGCAGCTTACGTTCTGCCTGTGTACGACGCGTGGACGCACTATGCCTATGTGCTCTCGCCCACGGGCTTCTCCATCTATCAAAACGGAAAACTGCTCAAGACGTTGGAGGGGGACTTCACGGCGTCGCAGTTCTATTCGGATACGGCGAAGGTGTACCTCGGCGCGACGCTTGTGGATGCAACGCATGACTTCACGGGCGGATTTTCGGACATTCGCGTGTACAACGCGGCGCTCACGGGCGAGCAGCTTACAAGCGCATACGATCTCAAGTACACCGACTTCCTCACCGCGTCCTACGACTTTGAGGATGGCATGAAG
>CALVTZ010000059.1 GCA_944363255.1 uncultured Clostridia bacterium | reverse complement strand
ATCACGCCCCACAACCTTGCCGAAGTCATCGACGGCACCATCGCCCTCATCGACGATCCCGAAATTTCCGTGGATGAACTCATGGAGTACATTCCCGCGCCCGACTTCCCCACGGGGGGCATCATCATGGGCAGAAGCGGCATTCGCAAGGCGTACCGCACGGGACAGGGCAATATCATCATCCGCTCCAAGTGCGAGATCGAGGAAGTGGGCACGGGCGGCAATGCGAGAAGCCGCATCGTCGTCACCGAGATCCCCTACCAGGTGAACAAGGCGATGCTCGTCAAGACGATCGCAGACCTCGTCAAGGACAAGCGCATCGAGGGCATTGCGGACGTCAGGGACGAATCGGGCAGAGAGGGGATGCGCATCGTCATCGACTGCAAGAAGGACGCCAACGCGCAGGTCGTGCTCAACACGCTGTACAAGCACACCAACTTGCAGGTGTCGGACGGCATCATTCTTCTGGCGCTCGTGGAAAACGGCACCGAGCCAAAGGTGCTTAGTCTGCGCGAGATCCTCGTCAACTACCTCGCGCACCAAAAGGAAGTCATCACCCGCCGCACCCGCTTCGAACTTGCCAAGGCAGAGGAGCGCGCGCATATCATCGAGGGCTTGGTGCTCGCCCTCGCCAACATCGACGAAGTCATTCGCATCATCAAGGAATCTTCGGATAAGAACGACGCGGCAGCCAAGCTCATGGCGGCGTTCGAACTCAGCGAGCGGCAGGCAAACGCCATCTTGGAGATGCGCCTGCAGCGCCTCACCTCCCTCGAGGTGGAAAAGCTCAAGGAGGAGCTCGCGGCGCTCCATGCGACCATCGCAGACCTCAAGGACATTCTCGCCAACGAGAGCAGGGTGCTCGCCATCATCAAGGCAGACCTTCTCACCATCAAGGGCAAGTATCCTTCGGAGCGCAGGACGGAGATCAGCGTGGACTACGGCGACATCGAGGACGAAGATCTCATCGACGAGGAGGACGTCGTCATCTCCATGACGCACGGCGGCTATATCAAGCGCTTCCCCGTTGCGGAATACCGCGCGCAGAACCGCGGCGGCGTGGGCGTCACGGGGCACAAGCCCAAGGAGGACGACTTCGTCGAGCACCTCTTCGTGTGCAACACGCACAAGCCCGTGCTCTTCTTCTCCAATCTGGGCAAGGTGTACTCTGTCAAGGGGTACGAGATCCCGGAGGCGAACAAGGCGGCGCGCGGCAGGGCGATCGTCAACATTTTGCAACTCTCGGCAGGCGAGAAGATCGCCGCCATCCTGCCCGTGGACGCGCAGCAGGAGGGCTACCTCGTGATGGCGACCAAGCAGGGCATCATCAAGAAGACGGCGACGAGCGAGTTCGAGCGCATTTTGCGCAGCGGCAAGATCGCCATCAAGATCATGGAGGAGGACGAGCTCATCTCCGTGCAGTTCGCAAGCGGCACGGACGAGATCGTGGTCGCCTCCCACTTCGGCAAGTGCATTCGCTTTGCAGAGACGGACGTGCGTCCCATGGGCAGAGACACGATGGGCGTGAAGGCGATCAACCTCGACGAGGGGGACGAAGTGGTGGATATGCTCGTGCTCAAAGAGGGGTGCGACATTCTCACCGTCTCCGAAAAGGGGTACGGCAAGCGCACCGATCCCGCGGAGTACCGCCTGCAGACGCGCGCGGGCAAGGGCATCAAGGCGGGCGTCTTTAACGAAAAGACGGGCAAGCTCGTGAACATGAAGCTGGTGCAGGACGAGCTGGACGTCATGCTCGTCTCTTCGGCGGGCATCGTCATTCGTATGCACGGGGAGAGCATCTCCCGCATCGGCAGGAACACGCGCGGCGTGCGCCTCATGAGCCTGCGCGAGGGCATCGTGGCGACCGTCGCCATCACCGACCGCGACGAGGAGGCGGAAGTCGCCGCACCCGAGGAGACGGCGGCAGACCTCTCGCCCGAGGAACTTGCAGAGGGCGCGGAGGGCGTCGAGAGCGCGGAAGAGGGCACCATGCCCGCAACGGACGGGGAAAACGCAGAGTAAGACATACCCATGTCCGAAAATACAGCTAACAAACGATAAAACGAGGCATACCGATGGGGTATGCCTCGTTTTTTTGCGTATTTTACAGACGAGAGGGGGGTATGTCCGCAAACGGCACCCATGCCCGCGTAGCGCGGGCATGGGTGCCACTTTTTGCTTAGTTTGCCCTATTCCTTCTCCTCGCCTTGGGAGAGCCGCTCCGCTTGGGGCGGGGAACTCGCCTCGTCGTTCTTCCGATGCAGGGTGCGGTATTTGAGCGGGGACATCCCCGTCTTTTGCTTGAACAGGTTGGAAAAATAGTAGGTGTCCGAAAAGGAGAGGAGGGCGCTGATCTGCGTGATGCGCATTCCCGAGGAGACGAGCAGCCGCTTTGCCACCTGGATCTTCTTGTCGAGAATGTATTGGTAGGGGGCGACGCCGTAGGCGCGGTGAAATTCGCGCGTGATCTGCGACTTGCTGATATTCAGCTGTTCGCTGATCTTGTCGATGGACACCTTGCGGTAGATGCACGCGTCCAGCGTCTCGCGCACGAGGTTGGCAACGGTGGAGGCGGTGCGCTTGGTCGCCGTGTTGCGCGCAAGACAGAGCATGATCTCAAAGAGCACGCCGGATACGTCGAGGTAGATGTCGTCGTTGCGGTCGCTGCGCTCGGCTATCGCGAGCAGGCGCTCAAACAGCTTCCTGCACCCCGCATTGGGAAAGACGACGGTGCCGGAGATGCCGTAGGCGGCGAGCACGTCGGTAAAGACGTCGCTGAAGAAGTTGATCCAGATCTTCTCGTACGGCTCGTGCTTGTCCGCGCCGTAGCAGTGCGGCTTGCCCGGCTGCAGCAGGTATACGCCGTCCTCCTCCACGTCGAACCTGCCCTCCTCCGTCTCCACGTACCCCTTTCCGGAGACGACGTATTCGAGCACGAAGTAATCTCCGTGCTTGCGCTCGATGAAGTAGTTCTTGTCGGGATAGGTGATGCCGATCATCTCCACGCGCACGGGGTACTTGCGCATGGGATCGTAGGTGAAGGGGATAAACAGTTCCTGATCGGTGCTGCCGTAGGAGATGTTGCGCTTGGGATCGGTCTGCTTCCCGCTGTAATGCGACATTTTCATATCATTTGCCTCTTTATAGATAGGTGAAAAGCAAGTATGCTTCAAATCCTCATCTTTTCGGTCGCTTATTCTATTTCCAGAACGCGATGGTTGTCTTATAGTGATTATACAGGAAATGTGCGCGATTGTCAATTTTTGAACGCCATTTTCACAAGGAGAAAGCATGAAAAAGAGGCCCATCGTACTACTTTCAGCTCTGTGTGCGCTCTGTTTCTCTGCGGGCGTGTTCGCCGCCTGCAGCGACGGAGCTACCACCCCCGCAACGCCCACGCCGCCCCCCATCGGGCCGTCCGTGGAAGATCACGTGTCCACCATCGAAGTGGGCGACGTGCGCATTCAGTTGCTCTCCGATACCCTCGTCCGCATTGAGGACAGAGGGCCCAAGGGCTTTGAAAACAGGCCCAGCTACATCGTTTCCAACCGCAGCGATTGGGAGCCGGTGGAATACACCATGACGATGGGCGGCGGGGAGACGGTCATCTCCACCGCCAACTACGTCGTGCACATTCCCCAGGGCGGCAGCGCGGAGGAGGTGTACGTGCGCGGCGGCGAAGGGGAGGAGTTGTACGACTTCGAGGGCACGACGGACACCAACGTGTATCTGCCCAGCCCTTCGGACGAGCTCAAGAGCTGGTACTTCACCGATAGCCCCCGCATCATTCCCTCCGAGTACGGCTATTCGGTAAACGAAGAGGGCGGGCCCCTGCAGGATTGGGACTTCGACAACAACGCGACGGATATCTACGTCTTTTTGCCGCAGAACGACTACGTGCGCTTCTGCGACGACTATACCGACCTCACGGGCAAGTCCGAGATGGTCTCCATGCAGATGCTCGGCTTCTGGGATTCGCGCTGGTACGCATACAGCGCGGAGACGGCGTTGCAGCAGATCAAGGACTACACCGACCGCGGCTATTCCATCGACGTGCTCGTCATCGACACCGACTGGCGCACGGCGGCAAGCGGCACGGGGTATGAGATCAACACCGAGCTCTTCCCCGATATGGCGGGCTTCCTCGAACAGTGCCACGCGCTGGGCGTAAACGTCATCTTCAACGACCACCCGGAGCCCATCACGAGCGGCAACGGGCTGGATAAGGAGGAAGTGGGGTACCGCAACGAGAACCTCACCCTCATTCTCTCCATGGGCTTGGACTATTGGTGGTACGACCGCAACTGGTCTGTCTCCCTCAACAGCTTCGATCCCGATATCTCCGTGTTCGCCTTTGGTATGTACGCCTACAATTGGGTGACGCAGGAATATCTCGAATCCATCACCGACCTCAACGAATATGCAGAGCGCGCGCTCATCATGGGCAACGTGGACGGCTGCTTGCACGGCAAGTGGAACTACGCCTCCGACATCTCCGCGCACCGCTATTCCATTCAGTGGACGGGGGACATCGGCTCCACGTCCGACGCGCTCGCACAGGAGATCTACGCCTCCGTCTTTGGCGGCGCGGAAGTGGGCATTCCCTATATGTCCTCGGACATCGGCGGACACACCCAGCCCGTGACCGACTCCATGTACGTGCGCTGGTTCCAATACGGGGCGCTCTCCTCCATCCTGCGCGTGCACTGCACCAACGCAAGCTATATCGGGCAGGAGGGGCGCATGCCCTGGCTGTACGGCGAGACGGCGGAGGAAGTGGCGCATTCGTACATGGATATGCGCTACCGCCTGCTTCCCGTCTACTATTCCCTCTCGCGCGAGAACTTTGAGGGCGGACTTCCCGTGATGCGCCGCCTCGACATCGAATATCCCGAATACGTGGAGGCTTCGCGCAACGACGAATACCTCCTGGGCGACTACGTGCTCGTCGCGCCCATCGCCGAGGCAACGCCCAACGTCACGGTGGACGATTCCCGCCTCACGCACCAAAAGGACGGCGTGGCGATGGCGGGCTTGCAGGCAAAATACTACAACAACAGCTCCTTCCAGGGCGCTCCCGTCAAGACGACGGTGGATAAGAACATCGACTTCGATTGGAAGACGGGCGGCCCCGCAGGGCTGGGCAGCGACAACTTCTCCATCGAGTGGACGGGCGATATCACCATCGGCAGCGCTCCCGCGCGGCTCATGTTCTTTGCAGACGACCACGTGAAGGTGTGGGTGGACGACGAGCTCGTCATCGACAGCAAGGGCACGTACGACAACTATCTCACCACCGAAAAGGAGTACGCGGCGGGCAGCAAACATTCGCTGCGCGTGCAGTACGCCGAAGAGGGGGGCAACGCGCACGTCTCCATGTATTATGTGGAGAGCGGTTCGGTGAACACGCAGTACAACACCCGCACGGTGTTCCTGCCCGAGGGCAGCTGGATCGACGTTTGGTCGGGCGAGCGCTACGCGGGGCCTGCCACCATCGAAGTTTCGCACACGCTGCTCACTTCGCCCATCTTCGTGCGCGAGGGCGCGCTCATCCCGCTTGCGCGCAATATGAAGAACACGAGCGAGAAGGATTGGAGCGAACTCACGCTGGACGTGTACCCCTCCACCAACTTCACGGCAGAGGCGATGCTGTACGAGGACGACACGACGACCGTCGCCTATAAGCACGGCGAATACCGCAAGACGGACATCGCAATGCGCTACGACGAGGGCAAGGGCACGCTGCTCGTGGACATCGGCGCGGCGCAGGGCAAGTTCAACGGCAAGCTCGCCTTCACCGAGCGCACCTGGAACGTGCGCGTGCACAAATATGCAGATTGGGGCGCCATCGAATGGGTGCGCGTCAACGGCAAATACGTCTCCGTGCAGGAGTTTGTCAAGAGCAGCGAGGCGCAGCCCTTCGCATACAGCGGCGCGGCGCTCGACAGCGACATCGCGCAGTTCACCTTCCGCGGAAGCGTGTACGAGGCGTACTCCATCGAGATCAAGTTTGCCTCCGCCGAGGCGAGCGCGGTGAACGCGGATTACGACAGGACGGCGGTGAAGTTCTCGCTGGACAAGAGCGCGGCGGGCGGCAGAGCCAACTTCGACGAGCTGGGCACGCACGGCTGGACGATCTTCGGCGAAAAGAGCGGGTGCGATCCCACGAATAAGTCGGGCGAAGATCCCCTCATCAAGTACGTGGGTTCGTACGACACCCCCTGGATCGTCGAGAACAACTTCTTTACCAAAGTATATACGGAGGACGAGGTGGGCAAGACGTCGACCAACGCCATTGCCTCGCAAAAGGACTTCTCCATCGAGCTGAAAACGACGGGCGAAAAGCTGTACTACATGCTCTTCGTGGGCGGCAATCAGGGCTCTGCAAAGCTCTCCGTGCGCGACCGCGCGGGCAACGTGCAGACGGTCACCTTCGGCAACATCGAGGGCAGGTTCATGCGCCGCGTCGTCATCGAAGTGGAGGCGGGCACGCCCTCCACGCTGTACGTCACCTATTCCGCGCTCGCAAGCGAGACGAGCGGCACGGGCACGCCCACCTATCTCACCTTCCTGGGCGGCTACGTGGGCACCGTTCCCGGCGACGTGAGTGAGAACCCGCAGTCCACGGCGACGGCGGAGATCGAACCCCTTGCAAATCCCGCGGCGACCGTAGATCTTTCGGACGCAGGCGCAGATCTGAATGCGGAGACGCTGGATTGGGCGCAGTTCTCGGAGGACGGCAAGAATCCCGAGCGCAGGCTGGGCGGCGAGGGCATTGAGAGCGTCACCTTCTCGGACGGCCGCGGCTTCGGTGATTACAGCGCGCGCATTGCCTATTCGGACGGCACGACGAACGGGGCGCACACGGGCACGACGAACGGCACCTGCACCCCCGGCTCCATCACGGCGAACTTCCTCGTGGATACCAACGTGCGCTATATCAGATTGTACACGGGCGCATTCCAGGCGACGAACATCGTGGAAGTGTACGACGTAAACGGCAAGCTGCTTGCAAAGTCCACCCCCTTCACGGCGGGCGGCACGGCAGAGACGCGCGTCGTCACCATTGCGGTGAGCGTCAAGGAACAGGAGACGATCACCGTGATCATCCGCTCCACCAACGAGGGCGGCGGCGGAAACGTCTCGCTGGCTGCGATCGCGCTCTTGGGCGAGTTCAAGGGCGAGAGCGTCGTTGCGCTGACTGCGCAAAAGCAGGAGGTTTCGGGCAACATCGACCTCACGGCGGCGGGCAGCGCAGATTGGAAGTACATTGCAAACGGGGCGGAAAAGGAGAATGCAGACGCCATCTCCGCACTCACCTTCAGCGCCTACACGAACGACTTTGAGGACTACGCCGCGACCTTCTCCTACACGGACGGCGGCAGCGAAACGGGGCTGCGTGGGGGCAGGGAGTGCGACTTCGTGCGCTTCACCGTGAAGGTGGACGCCTCCACCGCCCAGCTCGACCTCTACGTGAGCGCGGCGGGCAACTCCACGGCGGGCATCGTCGTGCTCGACAGCGCGGGCAGAGCGATCCTGCGCGAACAGCCCGTGACCTCTGGCGCGGAAAAGACGTGCGCGCTCGTGCGCCTCACCGTGCAGGCAACGGCGGAAGAGGAGCTCACCGTCATCTGCTACAAGGGCGGTTCGGCGGGCGGCAGATTTGGGCTGGCAGCCATCGCGCTTGCAAACGGGGCGCAGCAATAACATGAAAATGATAAACGGGAGGAAGAAAGTATGAGAGTAAGAAAGGGTATCATCGGCGTGCTGATGATGGCGCTGTGTCTGGCGCTGGGGCTTGGACTTGCCGCCTGCGGCGGCGGTGCGGACAAGTACACCTACGCGCTGGACAAGACCGCCGTTGCGCTGAACGTGGGCGCAACGCACCAGATCAGCGTCACGGCAACGCCGGAGAAGGAACTTGATCCTGAATACGTATCTGAAAATGCGGCGATCGCCACGGTGAGCGATACGGGACTTGTCACCGCGGTGGCGGCGGGCAGCACCACCGTCACCGTCACGGTGGACGAGCAGCAGCTCACCCTCGCCGTCACCGTCACGCAGGGCGCTACGGAATACGAGTATATGCTCAACAAGACCAGCCTCGAGCTCGTGGAGGGCGCGTCGCAAAAACTTGTCGTGCTCGTCAATCCCGAAAAGCAGGTCGCGCCGACCTTTGAAAGCGCAGAGCCTTCCATCGCCTCCGTCGCACAGGACGGCACGGTGACGGCAGAGGGCGCGGGAACGACGACGATCACCGCCAAGGTGGACGGCAAGACGCTCACCTGCTCCGTCAAGGTGGTGCCCGCACCCGTTGAGTACGAGTATTCGCTCAACAAGGAGACGCTCTCCCTCGCGCTGGGCGAGGAGGAGAAGCTGGAAGTTTCCGTCACGCCCACGCCCGCAGAGGCGCCCGTCGTCGTGTGGACTTCGAGCAATGAAGAGGTC
>CALVTZ010000058.1 GCA_944363255.1 uncultured Clostridia bacterium | reverse complement strand
GTGGGCATATAGTAATTCAAATTCATGTTCTTCCTCCTGCGGCGGAACGCCGCCTATAAGTAAGCATACACCAAACGCGCCCGTTTGTCAAGGCGCGCCCCCTTTGAAAACACAAACGACGTGCCACGGTTACCCGCAGCACGCCGAATAAGAGAGAGCGTGTGAGCTAATTTGGGGAGCCGATCACTTGACGCTGTACAAGAGATCGGTGTAGGTGGGATAAGGCCAATAGTCGGAAGAGCACAGCTTTTCCATGCCGTCTGCAAGGCGGCGGACCTCCTCCATATCGGGCACGACCACGTGCGCCATCTTCTGGGAAGCTGCGCGCTCGCCCTCGGGCATTTCCGCAAGGTCGGTCTCCAGCTTCTTGATGGCTGCCATGAGCGCGTCGTTCATCGTGCACAGCTGATCGGCAAGGGCGACGTCCGTCTTGCAGGCGAACTTCTCGCTGACGGCGCGCTTTGCAGCGATCACCGAGCAAAGCTCTGCGATATAGCCGTTGACGGCGGGATAGATGTCCTGCTTTGCCATCTCTGCCATGGTGAGCGCTTCGATGTTGATGGTCTTGATATAGTTCTCAAGTGCGATATTCGCGCGGGCGATGACTTCCTTCTCGGTGTAAACGCCCTGATTTACGAACACGTCGATGTTCTCGCGCTTGAAGAATTCGGGAACGGCGTCCGCCGTGGTCTTGTTGTTGAGCAGCCCGCGCTTTTCCGCCTCGGGTTCCCAATCGGGACCATACCCGTTGTAGTTGAAGATGATGCGATAGTGCTCTTTGAGCAGCTTTTCCGTGTACTCCTTGCAAGCCGCCGCAAAGTCCTCTTTGACCTCGAGCGCGGTGACCGCCTCTGCAAACGTCTCCGCAACGATGGTGTTGAGCACGATGTTGGGATCGGCAACGGAAGCCTGCGAACCGAGCATACGGAACTCAAACTTGTTGCCCGTGAAGGCGAAGGGAGAGGTGCGGTTTCTGTCCGTCGTATCGATGGGGAGCATGGTCGACTCGGGCACGCCGATGGAGCTGTGGATCGCCTTCGTCGGCACATACTCTCTGCCGAGGACGATGCTGTCTACGATGGCGCCCAGTTGGTCGCCGAGGTAGACGGAGATGATGGCGGGGGGCGCCTCGTTCGCGCCCAGGCGGTGGTCGTTGCCTGCGGACGCAACGGATGCGCGCAGGATGCCCTGATAGACGTCGACTGCCTTGATGACGCAGGCGAGGATGAGCATGAAGCGCACGTTGTTTTCGGGCGTTTCACCGGGATCGAGCAGGTTGAGCCCAGAATCGGTGGAGAGCGACCAGTTGTTGTGCTTGCCCGAGCCGTTCACCCCTTCGAAGGGCTTCTCGTGCAGCAGGCAGACGAGCTTGTGCTTCTTTGCCACCTTCTTCATCAGCTCCATGGTGAGCTGGTTGTCGTCCACGGCGACGTTGGTGGTGGTGAATACGGGCGCGAGCTCGTGCTGTGCGGGCGCGACTTCGTTGTGCTTGGTCTTTGCGAAGATGCCGTAGCTCCACAGCGTCTCGTCAAGGTCGCGCATGAAGTCTGCAATGCGCGTTTTCAGCGTGCCGAAGTAGTGATCTTCCAGCTCCTGTCCGCGCGAGGGTGCAGCGCCGAACAGCGTTCTGCCCGTGAGGATGAGATCCTTTCTCTGCAGGAACACGTCCTCGTCGACGAGGAAGTACTCCTGCTCGGGGCCGACCGTGGTGGCGACCTTTCTGCACTCGATGCCGAACAGCTTCAACAGGCGCTTTGCCTGCATATCCAGCGCGGTCATGCTCTTGAGAAGGGGCGCCTTCTTATCCAGCGTCTCGCCCGTGTAGGAGACGAACACCGTGGGGATATAGAGCGTGCCCTCTTTTACGAATGCGGGAGAAGTGGGATCCCATGCCGTATAGCCGCGTGCAGCCGAGGTTGCGCGCGTACCGCCGGAGGGAAAGGAGGAAGCGTCCGGCTCACCCACGATGAGGCTCTTGCCCGTGAGCTGCATGATGACCTTATCGCCCGAAGGCTCGATAAAGCTATCGTGCTTTTCTGCGGTGAGATTGGTGAGGGGCTGGAACCAGTGCGTATAGTGCGTTGCGCCCTTCTTCACCGCCCAATCCTTCATCGCGTTGGCGACGGCGCTTGCGATGGAAGTATCCAAGGGCTCGCCCTCGTCGATCGTTCTGCGCAGGGACTTGTACACCTCTTTGGGCAACGAGTTCTTCATGACTTCGTCATTGAACACGTTGGAACCGAACAGTTCGATTACGTTCATAATAACTCCTTTCTGCTTGTTTCTCTTGATTTGCGGCGCGCGTTTTTGCCTGATGCTCTCTCCCGCCGCCGGATTTCCCCATTATTATAATTTTTTTATGCCTGCAAGTCAAATGTTTCGCCGCCCTTTTTGTCGTCCGCATTTTTCCGAGTTTTTTATAAGAAATATAAGATAGGATTATGCCAAAATTCCCGCGCACGGGCGCGCGGAAGGCATTTGAATAATAAGCTATTGACAATTTCCCCCACGCATGCTATACTATATATACAAAAACATGAAAAGGAGATCAGATCATGAAAAAATTAGCAGCACTACTCTTTTCTGTCGTGCTTGCGTGTACCTTCCTGCTCGCAGGCTGCGGCGACAGCACCGGCAAGATCAGCGGAAACTATAAGGAAGTCACGGCGGAGGAATTCACGGCGACCATCGACAGCATCGACGACAGCAAGTTCTTTGGCGATGAAACGGCAGAGGACTATATGCTGCAGATCGCGATCGCGGCAGACTTCGATGTGAACCTGACGTTTGGCAACGAGTCGATGAAGAACTCCGTGAAGGCGGACTACACCCTCTCCATGGGAAAGAGTGAGACGGACGTCGTAGGCAAGGGCAGCGTGGCGGTCAAGAGCGATATGATGCAGCTCGACCTGGATGTGGACGCGTACAACGACGCGACCAACATTTACTTCAGCGGCGATCTGTCCATGCCCAACCTTGAGCTCAGCCTCAAGAACCATCTCTCCTATGAAGCGCTTGGCGAGCTGCTGGGAGGACTGTTAGGCACCACGACTACGATGAGCGCAGACGTTCCCACCGACACGACGACGCCCGAAGATCCCTCCACCGGAACGGATACGGGAGACACCCTTCTCTTGACGCTGATCACAAGCGGCGCACTCCAGATGGATACGACGAAGGGCGTGAAGATCAAGGTCGCACTCGACGGCGAGATGCTCACCGCACTGCTTGCCGATTCCATAGACGTGAACTTCGCCTTTGAAAAGAGCGGCAAGGCAGAGTTGTATATGTACATTTCCGAGGACGGCAGACTTGCGGAAGTTGCCATGAACTGCTCCATCACGGGCATCATCGACATGGGCACCGCCAAGCAGGGCATCGAGATCAAGGGCGCGGCGAGCGCGAAGTTCAGCGACAAGCGCACGGTATCGCTCCCCTCCAACCTTGAGGACTACCCCGTATTTACGGCTCCCGCAATGCCCGCACTTTGATTTCACAGACAAAAAACTCCCGCACCTGCGGGAGTTTTTCTTTTTGTCCAAAATGAAAGGGCGCTCCAAACGGAGCGCCCACATTATTTTGTTGCGATCAGACCACGCCCTGTGCCATCATCGCCGCAGCCACCTTCTTGAAGCCCGCGATGTTCGCGCCTGCCACGTAGTCCCCTTCCACGCCGTATTCCTTTGCGGCGTCGTCCATGTTGTGGTAGATGTTCACCATGATGCCCTTGAGCTTCTTGTCCACTTCCTCGAACGTCCAGAACATTCTGCCGCTCGACTGCGCCATCTCAAGCGCACTCGTAGCAACGCCGCCCGCGTTCGCCGCCTTTGCAGGCAGGAACACGACGCCCGCCTTCTGGAACACGGAAATGCCCTCGAGCGTGGTGGGCATATTCGCGCCCTCGCCCACGTACTTGACGCCGTTCTTGACGAGCAGCTCTGCGTCCTTGCCGTCGATCTCGTTCTGCGTGGCGCAGGGAAGCGCGATGTCGCAGGGAATGCCCCAGATGCCCTTGCAGCCCTCGTGGTACTCCGCACCTGCAACGCGCTGCGCGTACTCCTTGATGCGTGCGCGCTCCACTTCCTTGATCTGCTTGACAACGTCCAGCTGAATGCCGTTCTTATCGTAGATATAGCCGTTGGAATCGTACAGCGCGACGACCTTTGCGCCCAGCTGCTGCGCCTTTTCCGTGGCGTAGATGGCAACGTTGCCCGAACCGGAGACGACCACCGTCTTTCCCTTGAGGCTGTCGCCGCGGCACTTGAGCGCCTCTTCCACCATGTACACGAGCCCGTAGCCCGTAGCCTCCGTTCTCACAAGGCTGCCGCCGTAAGCAAGCCCTCTGCCCGTGAGCACACCCACGTGCTCGTTGCGGATGCGCTTGTACTGCCCGAAGAGGTAGCCGACCTCTCTGCCGCCCACGCCGATGTCGCCTGCGGGAACGTCGGTATCCTGCCCGATGTGACGGCAGAGCTCGGTCATGAAGCTCTGGCAAAAGCGCATGATCTCGTTATCGCTCTTGCCCTTGGGATCGAAGTCGCTCCCACCCTTGCCGCCGCCGATGGGCAGTCCCGTGAGGCTGTTTTTGAGGATCTGCTCAAGCCCAAGGAACTTGATGATGGAGAGGTTGACGGAGGGATGGAAGCGCAGCCCGCCCTTGTAGGGGCCGATGGCGCTGTTGAACTGCACGCGATAGCCCTTGTTCACGTGCACTTTGCCCTTGTCGTCTACCCACGGTACGCGGAACATGACCACGCGCTCGGGCTCGACGAAGCGCTCGAGGAGCGCAGCCTTTTCAAACTCGGGGTGCTTTTCGATGACGGGGCGGAGTCCGTTTAAGATCTCCGTTGCCGCCTGGTGAAATTCAGCTTCGCCCGGATTCTTCTTCTTGAGGTCACGCAAGACCTTGTCTACATACTGCATTTTGCTCTCTCCTTTGGCTTATGCCACTGTATTTAATACTTCAATTATAGCAGATGCAGCACGATTTGCCAACGAACGCTCCCCGCGTCCGAGATTTTTTCCCGCCCTTCGCCATTGTAATTTCTTATAGCAAGTATAAATATATCTTATATTTGCCCTGAAATGAGCTCGCTGCACACCTCTTGGCTGAGGGCGAGCACTTCGGCAGAAAATTTTTGCCTGCGCGCGCGGAAGATGGTGCGGTAGAGCAGCACGCCCGCGACGATGGCGGCGATCCCCACGCATACGGCAATGCCGCCCAGCGCGGCGTACGTGCCCGAATATTCGGCGGCGAAGTAGACGCCCGCCGCCATAAAAGCAAGCCCAAATAAGCCAAACACCCATCCTACGATGAGAGCGGGCATACGCGCCGTGCGATCCAGCCGCTGCAGCCTGTCAAGCCTGTTGCGCTGCGCCCTGCGCTTTCCGCTGTTGAATTTGTATTTGATGCGTTCTGTCCCCTTCATATCCACTCCTCCTTATCAAAAATCTTTCCGTCTCTATTATACCCCTTTCCCGCCGTAAGGTCATCACGGACGTGTAAAAAATATGCAAAATTATTGTAAAAATGCGGTGAGGCTCACTCCTTGGCGAGCAGCGCCTCGCTGAGGGCGAGGATCTCCTCCCCGTACTTCTTCTTCATGGCGCGGTGCAGGGCGCGATAGGCAAGGTTAGCAAGCGCCATGGGAAGGATGCCCACCGCCCCCACGATGCTGCCCACGACGAAGTCGTGCCGCACGAGCGCGATGCTCATGCCGCCGCCGAAGACGAGCACGCCGACCACGGCGAGCAAAATGGCAACGAGCAGCGGAAGGCGCCGCACGCGCGCATTCAGTTTGCGCAGCCGCTCCAACCCGCCCTCCCGTTGGGGCAGGTATTGCTTGCGAATGCTCTCGATCTCCTCCCGCTCTTCCTGCGTGGGCGAGACGAAGGAGTAGTGAAAGCGCTCCTCCGTTTGTTCGTTCCGATCATTCTGCGTCATGGTCATCCTCCTGAAAGCGACCTTCTTCGCCCGTCTGCACGGGCGCCTTCTTCTTGATCATAAATATCCCCATTGCGATGGTGAGCGAACACACCGCAAAGCCGAGCGCCGCACTCAACACGCGCATGGAGACCTCCTGCCCCGCGGAAAAGACGGTGACGAGCGTGACCTGCAGGGCGAGCAGGGAGACGGCGGCGTCCGTGAGGTTGATATTGCGAAACGCCTGCAGCACGAGATCCCCCTTGCGCCGCACCTTTACGACATTGTACACGGCGTAAGTGCACTTGGTGAAGGTGTACGCCGCCGAAGCGATCGCCACGATCTCGTTCCCGCTTGCGGGGCGGGGAAAGGCGACGAGCTGGGTGACCGCCGCGGCAAGCGCCACTTCGAGCGCGAGCAGATACCACCCGCACGCGCGGTACAGCCGCAGTTTGCGCGCAAGCACTTCCCCCTCGTCCTGCGCCCGCCGCTTCGTCTGCACGCTCTTTACAAGCATCACGCAGCGCAGCAGCGCGAGGGCGAAGTAGTAGGCGGCGAGGGCGCCGTACCACACGGAGCGGTTGAGAATGCCGAGCACGAGGTTGAACAGGGCAAAGAGCACGTTGAGCGCAAGGGAGAGGGAGAAAAAGGCGATGGTGCGGTAGCCGTAGTTGTGGATGAGATTGCGCGTGAAGGCGTGCGCGTCTGCCCGCGTGAGCACGCCCTGCCGCACGGCGGGCGCGCAGCGCACCGCGAGATAGACGGAGTACGCCGTCGTCACCCCCGCCCCGCCGTACAGGAGGTAGGAATACCACCCGTCGCGCGCGAGCACGACCGCCGCGATGGAGCCCGCAATGAGCGCGAGCGTGATCGCCCAGAAGAGGGCGCAGAACCACAGGGGCGGGCGGCGCAAGAAGGCAAACAGCCCCTTCATGCGTCCGCTCCGCGCAGGCGGACGGTGAAGGTGCTCCCCCTGCCCGGCTCGCTCTCCACGGCGATCTCGCCGCCCAGCACTTCGATGACCTTTTTCACGAGGGCGAGCCCCAGCCCGCTCCCCTCCTTGGCGTGGGAAGTGTCGCCCTGATAGAACTTTTCAAAGATGCGCGCGCCCGTCTCGCGGCTCATACCGCAGCCCGTGTCGCGCACGGTGACGACGGCGTCCTCCCCCTCCCGCTTGAGCGAGAGAAAGACGCTGCCGCCCGCTTCGGTAAATTTGATGGCGTTGGAGATGAGGTTGTTCCACACGATCTCAAGGTACCCCGCGTCGGAGAGGATGGACACCTCGTCGAGGTCGCATTCGAGCGCAAGCCCCTTCTCCTCGATCCTGTCCTCAAATTGAAGCACCGCCTGTGCCACGCTCTCCTCCAGCCGCACCTTGCTGTGTTCCACGCCCCCCTCGCGGTTTTCAAGGCGGGTGAGGCGCAGAATGTTGCTCACGAGATCGCCCATGCGCGCCGCCGCCTCGCCGATGACGGAGAGATAGCGCTGCTGCGTCTCCTCGTCCACGCCGCGTTTGAGCGCCGCCGAGTAGTTACCGATGACGGCAACGGGCGTTTTCAGCTCGTGCGAGACGTTGGAGAGAAAGTCGCTGCGCATCATGTGCGAGCGGGAGAGCTGCGCCGCCATCTTGTTGAGGTCGGCGATGATGCAGTCGTATTCGTTGTACCGCCCGTAGGGGTGAAAGGTGTTGAGGCGCACGGAAAAGTCGCCCGCCGCGATCCTGCCCGTCGCCTCGAGAATGCTCTCCACGGGGCGCTCCACCGTGAGTTTGCGGCGAATGCCGTCGATGACCGTGCACACCGTGGCGCAGAAGAAGATGACGACGAACATGAACCCCGAGATGGCAGCCTTGTTCTCTGCAAACGCCTCCGTGGTGGCGGAATAGACGAACAGGGCGAGGGTGACGACGGCGGAGACGGTGAGAAAGAGCACGAGATAGCCCAAAAGCGCAAACACCGCGGGGCGGCGCGCCCCCTGCCGCCTCATTTGAGCACCGCCTTGTAGCCCAGCCCGTGCACGGTGACGATCTCAAACCCCGTGCAGGCGGCTGTCTTTTCGCGCAGTTTGGACATATACACGTCCACCGTGCGGGAGGTGGCGGAGGAATCGTACCCCCAAAATTCGTCCATGAGCTGCGCCCGCGTAAAGGTGCGGCGGGGGAAGGAGAGCAGTTTATAGAGAAGGTCGAACTCGCGCACGGTGAGCGAAAGTTCCTGCCCGTTGAGGTAGGCGGTGTGCTCGTCGAGGGTGAGGCGAAGGTTGCCCGCCACGATCTCGCGCGTGCGCTGGATCCCCGCACGGCGCAACAGCGCGCGCACGCGCAGCATGAGCAGGTCTGCGTCGAAGGGCTTGACCACGTAGTCGTCCGCCCCCGCGCGGTAGCCGCGCTGCTGGGCGAGCTTGTCGTCGAGCGCCGTCATGAAGAGAATGGGAATGTCGCTTCCCCCCTCGCGCACCTCCTTTGCGAGGGCGAAGCCGTCCAGCCCGGGCATCATCACGTCGGTGATGAGCATATCGCAGGGCTGCTCTTCCAGC
>CALVTZ010000057.1 GCA_944363255.1 uncultured Clostridia bacterium | reverse complement strand
CCACGCCTCCTCTTCCGCCGCCTCGTACGCTGCGCGCGGAATGCTCGTGAAGGAGCCGTCCGTCGTCACGAGCAGCGCGACCGTGGCGTGGTCGCGGATGACGCGCCGCGTTCCCTCTGCCGCCGCCTCGTGAAAGGGCACGCTCTGTTCCTGCCAGGGCGTCTTGACAAGGCGGGGCGCACCCTCCTCCTCAAAGCCCGCCGCCCCCGCAACGGGGAAGCCCACGCAGTCGACGAGGCGCACGCGCGCCGTCACGCGCTCCGTGCCCAGCTGCGCCCCCTCTTCGGGCACGAACTTGGGCTCCGTCGTCGTCACCGTCCTGCCCGAGCCCGACTGCGGGAGTTCATCCGTGTAGCGCGCCCGCTTCTCTGTAGGCACGGTGGGCAGCACCAACTGCTGCATGAAGCGCTTGACGAACGTCGATTTGCCCGTGCGCACGGGCCCGACCACGCCGAGAAAGACGTCGCCCCCCGTGCGCAATGCCATTTGCTCATATACCATACATTCTTGCATAAAAAAACCGCCTCCGCCGAATATCCTCGTTGAATACTCTATGACGAAGGCGATGAAATTATGTATGATGTTCGCGCAGGGCGCAAAAAGTTCAGGCGTCCGTCTTGCGCGCGGGATCGAATTGGGGCGGGAGCGCAGACTGCGCCATGATCTCCTCGTAGTAGGGATCGCCCGTGAAGTCGCGCTCGCGCGTGTAGCTGCCGCCCAGCGCTTCGATGGCGTAGCGCAGCTCCTGAAATTCGAGATAGTTGATCTCGTCGCGGTCGATAAATTCGAGCAAAACGGGCAGCGCGCGCTCGTCGCCAAAGGCGGCAAGGTAGCTGGCGCGCATGGGAAGCTCCCCCTCGCCGCTCGTGCGGAAGGCGGTGAGCAGCAGTTCGAACACCCGCTCGTCCCTGCTGCGCGTGCGGGAGAGGATCTCCAGCATATACTCCTGCGCAACGCCGCGCTCGTACAGCGAAAGCGCCTGCGCGAGCACTGCGTCGGCGTGCAGTTTGAGCATATCCGCCGCCGTGTCCTTGATCTCCTTGTCATACGCGCCCGCAAGGATATTCAGATAGGCGGGAAAGGCGCGCTCGCTCTCCCCTGCAAGGTTGATGGCGAGCGTGAGCAGCTCCTCGTCCTCCCCTTCGAGCAGCGCGGCAAGCTCCTTGGGGCACGCCCTGCCCTCCAATTCGCGGCACAAGAAGTCGGAGACGGGCACCCCCTCCTTCACGTGGCGCACGAGCACGTCCACTAGTTCGCCGTCCTGCATGGCGGCATAGTAGGCGCGCGGAGAGGCGCCCACCCGCTTGATGAGCGTATCGCCGAACTTGTCGTACAGCTTGGGAATGAGCGCTTCCCACTCCTTTTCGCTGTATTTGCCCGCGTGCTCTTTCATGTAGCGGGCGAGTTCGCGGTCGAACATTCCGTCAAAATCGATGAGTTTTTGCATACTGTCCCTGCCTTATATCATGTGATCGAGAATGCCTTTGGTGATGAGCACGTCCGCGTCGAACGCCGTGCAGATCTCCTCCAGCCCGCGCACGCCGCCCACCAGCCGCGCCTCGCGGTAGATGACTGCCGCCAGCTCCGAACGGCACTCGGTGAGCGAGAGCGCCCCCTCCTCCATAAGGGTGGCGTACACGTCCTCCGCCGCGTCGCAAAGCTTGTTTTCGTTGACGGTGCCGTGCTCGTCGAGCAAAATGGTCTTGGCGTACACGTCTGCAAAGGCGCGCATGAAGGCGCGTCGCCTACCCCCTTCCAGCGTGATGGCGTGGGTGAAAAATTCCTTATAGCGGTTGCACACCACCGTGCCGAAGGAGTCCTCCTCCCCGCGCATGGTGAGGTCGTGCACGATGGAAACTTTGACGAGATCTTCGCCGTTGTAGTTGAGCAGCACCTCGCGCAGCAGCGCGTCAGCCCGCAGCATCGCCGCCTGCTTGGAGGCGAGCAGTTGCAATTTCGTGTCCCTGCCCTCCATCTCGTCGAAGGCGAGGCGGAAGTTGCGCGCGAACGCCTCTTCGTCCATCTTCGCCTCGTCCATCTCGTCGATGTGCAGGAAGTAATCGGCAACGGCGCGGTATTCCTCCGCGGGAAGGCGGTAGTAGTAGCGCATTTTGACCTCCGCACCGCCGTCGCGCATCTCGCGCAGCTTTTCAAGGTAATAGCGCGCCACCGCCTTGAAGGGATAGAGCGTCGTGAGCAGTTCGAGGCTTGCGATCGCCTCCTCCACGCGCCCCGTGCGCGCACCTGCCGCGGCGTGGAACCACAGCACGTTTTCGTCATAGCGCATCGCCTGCGTGCCCTTGAGACGGGTGAGCAGCGCATACGCCTCCTCGTCCAGCCCCGTCTCGCACAGCGCGGTGGAGACGCGGTACATATCCTCCGTGGAAGTGAGGGGGAGCGCGGCGAGCTTTCTTGCGATCTCCTGCGCGCCCGCCGTATTTTCGCGTGCGCCCAGAACGGCGCAGTACGTCGTGAGCGTCTGAATGTTATCGGGATAGCGGGCGTACAGCTCCCTGCACTCCGCTTCCGCCTCCGCGTCCTTGCCCATGAGCAGCAGGCACATGGCGGCAAGCCCCGCAGACGAGGCGTGTTCCGCGCAGTCCTCGGGCACGGTGAGGAAGGTCTCGCGCGCCCCCGCAAGGTCGCCCTCCTTCATGCGCTCCACCCCGCGCATCATGGAGTACGCCGCCTCCTCGCTGTCCGAGCGCACGAGGCGCAGCTTGGGCGCCTCCTCTTCAAGATCCTCCGGGCGGAAGTCCAAAAATTCCTCGCCGTTTGCCTCCCCCTCCTGCAGCGATCGGCGGTAAAAGTGGGTGGCTTCCACGGCGTTGCCCATGTTCATGAAGGCGACCGCAAGCCCCTCGTACCCCTCTGCAAAGTCCGCCTCGTTGCAGGTGTCGAGGAAGCGGAACCAGCTGTCCGCGCACATGGAGTACAGCCCCAGCCCCTCGTACACGTCCGCCGCCAGCGCCCACGCGTCTGCGGCGGGGGCGTAGCGT
Organism: uncultured Clostridia bacterium; assembly: GCA_944363255.1. Taxonomy (GTDB): domain Bacteria; phylum Bacillota; class Clostridia; order Christensenellales; family Borkfalkiaceae; genus Gallimonas. Next base: position 5,492 of record CALVTZ010000057.1, on the reverse strand, counting down.
TCGTTGCGGCGGGCGAGCATCTCCAGCGCGCCCAGATAGTCGCCCGCTTCGTACTTGCGTTCGGCAAGACCGAACAAAAAGTCATCGCTGCGGTCGAGCTTTGTCACGTTGTCTTGTTCTGCCATTATTCTTCCTCAAAGAGCGCAGCAAGCCGCGCTCCGTCCACTTCGTAATCGGTATTGCAATAGTCGCAATGTACGGTGATCTTGCCCAGCTCATGCAGGACGGCTTCCGCCTCCTCCCTGCCCAGCGCGACGACGAGCCCCTCCGCCCGCGCCCGCGAACAGTGACAGCGGTAGCAGACTTCCTCGCGCACGGCGTTCTCCGCGCCAAAGGCGCGCAAGATCCCCTTCGCCCCCTCCGCCTCGATGACGGAGGAGAGCTTTGCATACTTTGAGATCTCCCGCTCGCAGTAGGAGATGCTCTCCTCGCTTGCGCCCGGAAGGGGCTGCAAAAACAGCCCGCCCGCCCCCACGCAGCTGCCGTCGGGGGCGATCTTCACCCCCAGCGCGATCGCCGTGGGGCGCTGTTCGCTCTGCAAAAAATAGGCGGAGAAGTCCTCTGCGATCTCCCCCGAGACGAGCTGGCAGCTTCCCACGAAGGGAATGCCGTCGCCGTCGTCGCGCACCACCGTGAGCGTGCCCCTTCTGCCGAGGAAGCCGCCCACGTCCAGCTTGCCGTCTGCACGGGGCGGAAGGACGAGCGCGGGCGAATCGACATAGCCGCGCATGGAGAGCGCGCCGTCGCCCGAGATGCGGATCTTCCCCCCCGGCCCGCCGCCGTCGATGGTGACGGAGAGGGTGCTCTTCTCCCCCTTCAGCCAGCAGCACAGATAGGCGGTCGCCGTGAACGCACGCCCAAGCGCCGCCGCAGCCACGGCGGAGAGATGGTGGCGGGTGATCGCCTCGTTTACGAGCGCCGTCGTGTCCAATACGGCGAGCGAAACTTCCCCGCCGCAGATGACGCTCCGATATAATTCACTTACTCTTTTCTGCATATAAAATTCAATCTGTCGCTCGCGGCGCGCTCCTCGCCCAGGTGCCCTTCGCAGGCGAGCAGGGTAAAGCCCGCCCCTTCGAGCAAACCGCGCAGCGACGCTTCCTCGTGAATGTATTGGACGTGCCGCTCGTCATAGCGGGAAAAGCGCCCGTCCCCCTCCCGCACGAAGAGGGTGACGTCCATCTCCACCCTGTCCTCATACAGATGGTTGAAACTCAAATAGGTGACTTCGTCGCGATCGTCCGCCAAGATATTATTTGCAATTTTGTTGCGGATCTTGTACGGCGAGCTCACGTCGAACCAAAAGATACCCCCTTTTTTCAGGCAGTTCGCCGCGTGTGAAAACGCCGAAGCGAGCTTGTTTTGCGGAAGGTAGCTGTAACAGTCGTTGGGCGCGAGGATGAAGTCGACGCGGCGGGGCCATTTGAGTGCGGCGGCATTCAGTTGCAGGAAGGGAATGGTGCGCCCCTCCGCCCGTGCAAGGCGCGCCGCCTTGTCGAGCATGGGCAGGCTGACGTCCGCCCCCGTCATCTCATAGCCCGCCCGCGTGAGCGCCCGCGCAAACGCGCCGCTGCCGCAGCCCAGCTCCAGCCCCGTTTTCCCCGCGCCGTGTGCGGCAAGTCCGCGAATAAAATACTGCGACCAACTTGAGTAGTCGCAGTCATCGTTCAAAAATTCAAACCATTCGGCAAGATGATCGTACGCCTTGCTCATTGCGCCCTCACTTCTTTTTGTTGAGCATCTTGGGGCGCTGCGGCTTCTTGTTCTTTTTCTTGCCCTTTACGCCCGCCTCTTCCTCGCGGATGGCGCGCTCGCGCTCCTCGAATTGGCGGTTGTACTCCACGAACTGTTCGTCGTTCTTGTGCTCCTCTTCATACGCCTTCACGTCCTCCACGACGGCGTCCTTGCTCTCCTTGAGGCGGCGAAGATCGTCGCGGGAGAAGGCTTCGGGAAGCTGATAGATCTCCAGATCGTCATCGATGGGCTTGATGGGACGGCACACGAGCTTGCTCTTGCCCTGCGCCACGATCATGCGCTTGTATTCGCGCATCGCCGCGCTGTCCGCCTCGCTCACGGGCGTCATGTTGCCGCCCTTTTGCGCCTCCTTCTTCTTGTTCTTGTCGTAAAGTCCCCTGCCCGTTGCAACGCCCAGCGAGGGGTTGACGAACTTATCGAACGCCCATTGCGAATAGTCCATCCACACGAGCATCGCATAGGAGAGCGCGAAGAGGATGAGCAGCAGGATGCCGATGATGAGCAAAATGCCCGAGGAGAAGAGCACGAGGAAGATGGGCCAGAGCGCGAGCGCCGCAAAGAACACCGTCTGCGGGAAGGTGCCCACCGTCATGACGACGGCATTACGGAAGAGCGCCCAGGGGCCCTGCTTGTAGTTGACGCCCAGGGAGATCATCCAAAGGCATACGAGAATGGAGAACGCCACGAAGATGTAGCCCGCGATCTTGGAGGCGAGCAGCCAGCCCGCAGAGCCCGAACCGATGACGGTGAGATAGTCTGCAAGGTTGCCCATCGTGCGCGCCAGAAAGAGCAGAACGGAAAAGACGAGCACCGCTTCGAGCACGTTGAAGAAGTTACGGCGAATGCCGCGCACAAAGTCGTTTGCGACGAACACGCCCTCCGTCCACACGAGGTTGCGGATGATATACATTCCGCCCGAAAGCCCCAGCCCCGCGATGACCATACAGGGGATGAGCAGCCCGTAGAACATGAGATCCGCCTGGAAGGTGAGCGATTCTGCCGCGCCCGTGATATCGGGAATGACGGGATAGCCCACGCCCAAGCCGGAGCCGAACGGCCCCACCGTGCCCTGCATGGAGATGGTGAGCGAGCGCCATACGAGGATGGCGATCACGGGCAGGAAGGTGACGAGCACCATGAGGTTTACGAGCACCAGCCGCCCGAACCTTCCCTTGAAAATATCCCAGAACAGCCCCCAGCGGCTCGTGGGAAGGGTGCTGCGCGCGTACTCTTCGCTGCGCTCCTTGCCCTCCAGCCAGCGGGCGACAAGTCCTTTTTTCTCTCTGTCTGCCATAATTACTCCTGTTTGCGCCGCAAGCGGCGCTTTGTCTGCGTTCGAAGTCGTTCCCCTGCCGTGAGGCAAAGAATACCGAATTCTATTATACACGAAACGCAAAAATATTTCAATAAAAATCAAGCAAATTCTTTGACTTTTCACAAGTGCTATGGTAAAATTATGCTGCTTGAATGAGGAGCGAGAGAACATCAGTAGCGGTGATTGTGGAGACGGCAGGGCGTTTCCCCTACAACGGCGTGAAAGGGTATCCTCGCCGAAATGCGGTTTTCCCTGCCGCCGCGTTGGACGCAACGGTCAATACCCTTGCGGCTGTCACGGTCTGTGGTGCGCTTTCGGCAATCTCGAATAGACGAGGACGAAAGCGGGCACTGCCCGCTCTTTTCATATCTTCAGGCAAAAAAAGCACATTAAGGAGAGCTTATATGAAACAGTACAACGTGGGTATCATCGGTGCAACGGGCATGGTGGGACAGCGCTTCGTCACCCTGCTCGAAGATCATCCCTGGTTCAAACCCGTCGCCCTGCTTGCGAGCGCGCGCTCTGCGGGCAAGACGTATGAGGAAGCGGTCGCGGGCAAGTGGGCGATGACCTCCCCCATTCCCGCCTACGCACGTTCGATGCAGGTGCTCGACGCGAGCGATCCCGACACCGTTGCGGGCAAAGTCGACTTCGTGTTCTGCGCCGTCAATATGAAGAAGGAGGAGATCAAGGCGCTGGAAGAGACGTATGCAAAGCGCGAGATCCCCGTCGTTTCCAATAACTCCGCCCACCGCTTCACGGAGGACGTGCCCATGGTCATTCCCGAGATCAACGACGCGCACCTTGACGTCATTGCGGCGCAGCGGGCGCGCCTTGGCACCAAGCGCGGCTTTATTGCGGTGAAGAGCAACTGCTCGCTGCAATCTTACGTGCCCCTCTTGCACCCCCTGCTCGGCTTTGGTGTGGAGAAGGCTGCGGTGTGCACCTATCAGGCGATCTCCGGCGCGGGCAAGACGTTTGAGACGATGCCCGAGATCGTGGACAACGTCATTCCCTACATCGGCGGCGAGGAAGAGAAGAGCGAGAAGGAGCCGCTCAAGATCTGGGGCAGCGTGGAGGGCGGCAAGATCGTGCCCGCCTCCTCCCCCGTCATCACGGCGCAGTGCCTGCGCGTTCCCGTCTCCGACGGGCACACGGCGGCGGTATTCGTCACCTTCAAGAAAAAGCCCACCAAGGAGGAGATCCTCTTTGCTTGGGCAAACTTTGAGGGCGCGGCGCAAAAGCTGCAGCTCCCCTCCGCACCCAAGCAGTTCATCCACTATCTGGAGGAGGACAATCGCCCGCAGCCCAAGCTCGACCGCATGGAGGAGCGCGGCATGGCGATCACGGCGGGACGGCTGCGCGAGGACAACCTCTTCGATTACAAGTTCATCGGGCTTTCGCACAACACGCTGCGCGGCGCGGCGGGCGGCGCGGTGCTGCTTGCAGAGCTGCTTGCGGCAAAGGGATATTTCGACTGACAACTAAACTGTTGCAAAGCCGCATCATACAATGATACGGGAGGATGAAAGATGATTGGATTTTTAAGGGGAAGCGCAACGGCGATGATCACGCCCTTTGACGAGAGGGGCGTAAACCTTGCGGCGTTTGGCGCAATGATGGACTATCAGATCGCGGGCGGCGTGGACGCGCTCGTCGTGCTGGGCACGACGGGAGAGCCCGCCACCATGACGGAGGCGGAGAAGGAGACGCTCATGCGCTATGCCAAGGAGAAGGCGGCGGGCAGAGTCAAGCTCATCTTCGGCACGGGCTCCAACGACACCAAGCACGCCGTTGCAGCCACCCGCCTTGCGCAGCAACTCGGTGCGGACGGCATTCTCGCCGTGACGCCCTACTACAACCGCTGCACGCAGAAGGGCGTCGTGGAGTACTACCGCGCCCTTGCGGAGGCGACAGACCTGCCCATCATCTGCTACAACGTGCCCTCGCGCACGGGCGTGAACATTCTGCCCGAGACGATGGCGCGCATTGCGGAGATCGAAAGCATTGCAGGCATCAAGGACGCGTGCGGCAACATGGCGCAGACGCTGGAGACCGCCCGCCTCATTCGCGGCAAGTGCGATCTGTATTCGGGCGAGGACGCGCTCAACCTGCCCATTCTCTGCGCGGGCGGCACTGCCGTCATCTCCGTCGTCTCCAACCTCGCCCCCGCGGGGGTGAAGGCGCTCACCTCGGCGGTGGAAGCGGGCGATCTCAAGCGCGCAAACGAGATCAACGACAGGCTGCTTCCCCTCACCAAAGCGTGCTTTTTTGAAGTCAACCCCATCCCTGCCAAGGCGGGCATGAACTACTTAGGCTTTGACGCGGGCGTGCCCCGCGCCCCCCTCACCCCGCTGGACGAGAAGTTCTGCCCCATGCTGCTTGCGGCGATGAAGGACTTCGGGCTGGAGGTGAAGGAATG
>CALVTZ010000056.1 GCA_944363255.1 uncultured Clostridia bacterium | reverse complement strand
ACGTATTGATCTACCGCCCCCGTCACCGCCGAGGGATATGAGACGAAGGTGTTAGGCGCCACCCTCACCATCAACAAGGCGACCTTCACGGGCATCACCTTTGAAAATAAGACGGTGACGTACGACGGACAGCAGCAGGCCGTCACCATCACGGGTGCCCTTCCCGCAGGTGCGGAAGTCGCCTATGAGAACAACACGGCGACGAATGCAGGAACGTATGAAGCGACCGCCACCCTCACGGGCGCAAACTATGAGACGAAGGTGTTAAGCGCCACCCTCACCATCAACAAGGCGACCTTCACGGGCATCACCTTTGAAAATAAGACGGTGTTTGCGACAGGCAGCGCGCACAGCCTGGCGATCGAGACGGAGGGCGAACTGCCCGTCGGCACGCAGGTGACGTACAGCGGAAACAGCTACACCGAGCGCGGCGAGTACCCTATTACTGCGACCATCACCAACCCCAACTATGTAACGCTTACCCTCAACGCCACGCTGTACATCCGCAGCGCAGTGGACGCAAAGAACATTGTCGATTCCCTGCTCACCCGCCCCGAGACGTGGAGCTTCCTTCCCACCGCCCTGCTGCCTGAAAACATGGTAACGAGCGCGCCCGTAACCGACTTCTCGCAGGCAGTGAGCGTTTCTGCGATCGGCAAAAAGACGATCGGCAAGCAGTTGAACGTGCTGTACACCCTCTTCGATCAGGTGGACGGCATTCTCGCCGCCGTCGACTATGTGTACGCCGCAGGCGAGTCGATCGCAAAGGTGTACCAGACCTTTATCAACGACAATCCGGACAATTACACGCAATTTACGGCGACCATCACCATTAAGGGCGTGTCGTGCTCGGTGAAGATCGCGCTGCAGGACAACGAAAGCGTGCTGCTGCTTGGCAACGACACGGTGAGTGTGGAACTGCGCGCCAACAGCGACACCAACGAGAACACGTGCAGGATCCAGCTGACGGATGGCGCGGCGCTCAAATTTAAGGCGAGCGAAAATGCGCTCACCCTCGCCGCGAACGTGGAGATCTCCGCCGTGAAGGTCGCCTATCAGATCGACTTTGCGCGCCAAACCGATACGACGGTTGGGCACCTCTACGAATACTACGGCGTGGGCGACAAAGCGATCAAGACGACTGCCCTTATCGCCTTCAACGCAGACTACGCCATCGTCGTGGGCAACAAGCGTGAGACGGACGACCTGCTCATTGAGGCATACGAGGAAGTGTACAGCGCGACCACGGGCGAATACCTGGGCGGCGAAGTGTCGGAGACGGTCAAACTTGCCAAATTCGACACGCTGTGGTTCCACCTCGGCGACATTACGGGCATCAACAACGTGCGCATCTCGCCCGAGCAAAACGACCTGAACGCCGATACCGTCTACGTCAACGGCAGCTCCACCCCCTTCGCGACCAAAAAAATCGGCGGAATCGGAGCGGATACGCTCTCTCGCCGCTTCGACATCGAGATGAAAGAGGTGTGGTATGTCGTTGCAACGCAAAACAGCGAGGGCGAGACGGAATACGAACGCGTTAAGACTTCCGTCCCCATGCTCTTTGTGCAAAATAAGGTGAGCGACGACTTTTCGAAGGATATGCAGAGCACAAACGGCATTTCCGCCGTCCTGCCCGCCGACAACCAGACCGCGACCACCTCGAACTTTCAACTCATGAAGGATACCTACCTCGCCCTCAAAGAACTTGTATCCTACGAGGAAGTCGAGGCGTTCATCGGAACAAACGATCCCTTCTTTGACACCATCGCATAACAGACACAAAAAAAGAGCCCGCGTTGCTGCGGGCTCTTTTTTTGTTTGCCGTTATTTGCGATCGTCGTCGTCATCGTCGTCGCCGTCGTCGCCGTCGTCGCCGTCGTCGCCGTCGTCACCGTCGTCGCCGTCATCGCCGCCGACGTCGCTTCCGCCCTGGCTGCCGTCGTTATCGTACAGCTCCTCCACCGCCTCGAGGAACTCCTCGTACAGTTCGTCGAAAATGTACTCATCGCCCTCCTCGGCGATCTTCTCGCGCAGGTCAACAAACTTTTCGTAGAGATCCTTGCGCTCCTCGTCGCCGTCCTCGAAGATGAGATCCTCGCCGAGGTAGAGGTATTTGCGGTTGAACTCCTCCCTGGTGAGCGTGCCCGCAAACGCCGCGTCGAGGTCTTCCTCGTACGTTTGCAAAAGCGCCTTCACCTTGTCCGAAAAGCCAAGTTCAAGCTGCGAAAGTTGCTGTTCGAGATAGTCTTCAAAGTCGCCCATCGCCTGCTCATCGTAAGCGGCGAGGATGCCGTCCAGCTTATCCTGCGTGAGCTCATTTATCGCATACGTTTCGCCGTAATCGGTCTCCAGGCGGGTGCGCACGCGCGCTTCGAGCTTGGCGCTGCCCTCCCCCGTTGCGTGCACGCTGATGCCGTCTGTCGTGATGAGGTGCTTGGAATCGGAGAGCGCCGTAAACTGCACGCTCGCCTCTTCCGCGGTGAGCCCCACGAACGTCTTGCCCGAGATGAGAATGGCTGCGTCGCGGTTGAGCGCTTTGACTTCCGTCACCTTGCCCTCTTGTACGGTGAACTGCACGGAGGGATTGATGCTGATATAGAGATTGGCGAGCCCGCCCGTTTTCAACATGAAGGGAAGCAGGCAGGCAAGCACGAGAATGACAACTGCACACAGTGCGGCGAGCAGGGTGACGCTGCGCTTGGGGCGCACGGCTGCGATCACCTCACCGCCCTCCGCGGGAGGGAGGGGCGGCGCGGAGATGACGCGGTCGTACACGTCGGGCGTGTGTTGCTGCGCCTCGCGGCGAAGTTCCCGTTCGAGTTCACGTCTGTTCACTCCTGCACCTCCTTGATCGGTTTCTTCCTGTTCTTTGAGGGCGTGTTGCATCTTCTTCACCGCGCGGGAGTAGTGCCACGACACGGTGGGCAGGGGCATGGAAAGCAGCGCTGCGATCTCCCTGCGCTTGTAGCCCTCCACTGCGGAGAGCAGCAGGACGGAGAATTCCTCCTTCTTCAGGATCCTGCGTGCAAGGTCGATCATAAAGCCGTATTCGTCCTGCGTGGTCGTGCCGAAGGGAAGCGGATCTTCCCGCTCGTCCACGAGCTGCTCGCGCGAGCGCTTGCGCATGATGCTCAACGCCTCGTTCCTCGCAATGCGCGCGATCCACGCGCCCGCGTTCGTGCCCTTGCGGTAACTTGCCGCGTTTGCGAGCACCTTGAGATAGGTCGTCTGCATCACGTCCTCTGCGAGCATCTTCTCACGCACCACAGAGAGCGCCACGTAATATACGGTCTTTTGTGTTTTCCGATAGAGTTCCTCGAAGGCGGCAGTCCTTCCTGCCGCGATCTCGCTCAAAAGCTCGTCGAGCCCCATTCTCGCTTCCTCCCGTCGTTTTACCCTCAATATTATACCAAGCGAGGAAGAAAGCTGTCAAGCGTTGAGCGGGCGGCGCTCAATGCACCGCCTCGCTTTCGCTCGATTTTTTAGTCGTCGTCGCGATCGTCGTCGTCATCGTCGTCGTGATCGTCATCATCGTCGAAGTCGTCGAAGTCAACGCCGGTGCCGTCGGTGAAAGCGTAGTGGTACTGCCCATCCTGTCCCTTGGTGACAACGAATCTGCCCTGCTCGCCATTGTCGAGACGATACTTCACGCCGATGGTGGGCACGCCGTTCACGCGCTCCATGCGCTCTACTTCGTAGTAGGAGACCTTGCCGCCCTTGTTGACTCTCAGCTCGTACTCCGTCTCCGTTGCGCCGTGCTCGTTCTCCGATTCGAAGCTCACGCTTGCGCTCTCGATGAGCTTGCCGCCGCCGTAGATGCTGTACACGTACTCGCGCTCCGTCTCCGACTCGCTGCCTTCCGTCTCGCTGTCCTGCTCGAGCGTCATCTGCACGTAGTTGCCGCGCTCGGTGGGATGGGTGGCACGGATCCAAAGCTCTTCCTGAACTTCCTCCTCGTTGCCCTCCGTCTCCGTCTCAACGGCACGGTAGCCCGTCATGTTGTAGGCAACGCCGTTCATCTCCATCACGCCCGTGAGCTCGAATTTGACGGAATGCTCGAACTCGTCGTCGTCCTGCTCGGTGTGCGAGCCAAGTTCGCGCTCGGAATAGTACATCGTGTGGGTGATCACCGTGCCGTCCAGATTCTTGCCCTCGACGGTGAGCACGTAATCGAATGCGTACGCCTCGTTGGTGTTCTCCGTGACCGTCGTCTTGACTGCCTCCTCATCGAGGAAGGTGTCGAGCATATTGAAGTACTCGTTGAAGTCCTTCACTTCGTCCTTGACTGCGTCCTGCGAACCTGCCGCGCCGCCCTGGTCGGGAGTCGTGGTGCCCTGATCGGGAGTCGTGGTGCCCTGATCGGGAGCCGTGGTGCCCTGATCGGGAGCCGTGGTGCCCTGTTCGGGCGCTGCGGGAGCTTCCGTAGCCGATGCCGTGGACACGGTGCTGCGGAGCGCCGCCGTGGAAGAGCCGCCTGCGAGCAAGCTCACCGTGGTAACTGCGCCGATGCCGTAAGCGCTCTTTGCGCCTGCCTCTGCCTCCGTACCTGCGCCGCCGCCGATACCTGCGTTGGGGTTATACCCGCCGCCGTTGCCGCCGCAACCGACGAATGCCGCCATAGCCGAAGCTGCGATAACCGATGCTGCAATCAAACCAATTTTCTTTTTCATGATCAATTCCTCCTGATTTTGTGGGGTTCTTCTTGCCCCTTGCACTTATATAACGCACGAGTTTTCCCTTTTGTTGGAGTTTGTGCAAAATTTTTCAAAAAAATTTTTCGGGCTGTTTTTTAGCGGAAAAAGTTCTTCCCCGCGCGCACGGCGGCACGGTACTGCGTGGGCGAAAGTCCCAGCAGCGTGCGCATGTGCCGCTTGAGCATCTGCGTATCCGAAAAACCGCAGGCGCGGGCGATGACCGTTACCTTCTCGTTCGTGGTGGCGAGCAGCTCGGTGGCGTGTTGCAGGCGCAGCGAGGTGATAAGCCCGCCCACCGTCGTGCCCGTGTAACGCTTGAACAGATGCGCAAGTCTGCACGGGCTTACAAAGGCTTCCGCCGCGACCTCCGCGAGCGTGAGCGGACGCGCGAAGTTCTTGGTGATATACGCCTGCGCGCGCAGGACGCTCTCGGGTAGGTGACTGTTCCCCTCCTGCCGCTTGGCGCATTGCATCCATATATCGTTGAAGAGGGCGTACAGTTCCTCCGAGATGGCGCAGCAGCTGCGTGCGTCCGGCGTGACGGAGGCGGCGGTGAGCGCAGGGTGGGCGAACAGCTCCCCGCACAGCGCGCGATAACTTTGAAGAAGGCGCGTTGCGTCAAAGTCGTGCAGCACGTTTCCCGCGATGCGCACGATCTCCCCGTACAGCGCAGCGAGCGCGGGGCCCGTGACGTGCAGGAAGTAAAATTCCCAGCCGCCGTCCGCCTGCACGCGGTGCAGACGATCGCAGTCGAGCAGCAGAAGATCGCCCTCCCGACAGACGTATTCCCGCCCCTCGTAAGAGATATGCCCCTCGCCGCGCACGGTATAGTTGATGAGGTAGGTGTGGTAGCCCTCCCGTTCGAGATAGTACCCCTTGCCCGCCGTCTGATGCCCCATCATATCCAGCGCATAGTGAATGGGGTTGGTGCTCTGCTTGCCGTACAGGGTGAACAGCTGCGAGCCCGGTTCGAAGTCGTTTACGATTTGCGCCTTAAATTTTTTCATCGAACAAAATAGTACCCCTTTTTGACAATTTTAACGCTTGCTTTTACAATATATCTGTTCAATAATCATTATATACGGGATAAAAGGGGCTGTCAACCCCCATTTTCTCAAAATGATAAGGAGGAATCACCTTGAAAAAACGTATTATTTTGCCGCTTCTTTTGATGCTTTTCCTCTGCCTGATCTTTGCGTTTGCCGCCTGCGGCGCGGGCGATACGCCGCCGAGCGACGATCCGCCCCAGACAGAACAGCCCGAACCTCCCCAGGATGAAGATCCGAACGAGAACCCCGATGAAAAACCCAACCCGCCCGAGGTGACACCCATGATCGATGACTACAAGATCGTAAACGGAAGATTTGTTGACGACGGCAACGACAAGGTGCGTTCCACCACGTCCAACGCGCTGGCGGTGCACAAGAGCGAAGTATTCCGCTACGGCACGCTGCGCGCCACCGTCACGCTCGCGGGAACGCCCTCCGACAACGGCGTCGTGTTCGCCCTCACGGAGGGCAACGCCCCCACCTATTGGGAGAACGCGGGCACGTCCTACTACTTCTTCTTCGTCAGCCGCGCAGGTTCGGCGTACCTTGGGCGCGTGCTGAACGGGGGCTGGCTGGTCTGTTCGGAAAAGGCGATCGCCGCCTTCGACCACGCGGGCACGTACGAGCTGCGCGTGGAGCGGATGAGCGGCGTCATTCGTTGCTATGTGAACGATGTGCTCTGCATCTATTATGCCGAGAGCGTGCCGCTCACGGGGGAAAAGTTTGGCATTCGCGCGGGGAGCGCCAACGTGCGCTACACCGCCCTCTCCGTCACAGAAGAGGAGGGCGTGCCCACGCAGCCCTCGACGGAGTACGACGCCATCAAGGGCGGGCTTACGCAGGCGGGCGACGGCGTGATCGCAAGAGCGGCGACGACCGCCCTCTACAAGCACGAAAACTTTGAACACGGCGCGCTCACAATGTCCATCGCGCCCGTAAATTCCGCCGACAACGGCATCCTCTTTGGCGCGAACGACGACGCGACCAACTACTACGCGCTCACCTTCACCGCGGGGCGCTATGTTGAGCTTGCCAAGGTACAGGCGGGCACGCGCACCCTGTTGCAGCGCGGCGTGCTCTCCGCGGGCTACCACCCCTCCGGCGCATACGACGTGACCATCGTGCGCGAGGGCGCGAGCATCTACTGCTACGTTGCCGTCACGCCCGCACAGAATATCTGCTATGCCGCATACACGGACGAAAGCCCGCTCGAAGGCAAGCGGTTTGGCGTCTTGACGCAGGCGAGCGGCACCTTCTACTCCGCGCCCCGCCTTTCGGAGACGGAGCGGGCGCACAAGGCGGACGTGCTGCTCTTCGGGCACTCGTACATGGAACTTTGGCAGAGCTTCCGCGCCGACTTTGCAGAATACCCCTCCATCGACAACGTGGGCATCGGCGGCTCCATCTCCGACCATTGGAAGAGCCTCACCGAGCAGGTGGCTTCCTACGAGCCAAAGCTTGGCATCTACATGATCGGCATCAACGATCTCACGGCGGGCTATACGCCGCAGGCAGTCGCCGCAAGCGCGGAGACGGTGCTGCTCACACTGCATGAAAAGCTGCCCGAGGCGAACTTCGTCATCGTGGGCGTCAACCATTGCCCCGCCCGCAGTCATCTTGCCGCGCAGATCACGCAAACGAACGTGCTGCTGCGCAACGTGGCTGCCCGCCACGATTGGCTCAACTATGCGGAGACGGAATACCTCTTCTGCATGACGGATGGCGATCCTGCGAGCGCGAACGCGGCGGAATTTACGGACGGGCTGCACCCCACGGCTGCCGCCTATCAGAAACTTGCAGCGCGCATCCGCATTGCCATTGCGGGCGAAGATCAACCCACTTTGGACGAGGAGACGACGAACGCGCAGCTCGAGCAGGCAAAACAACAGAGGCGCACCGCCCTTTCCCTTTGGTCGGAAGGCGCGTTCTCCGCGCAGGTGTGGGCGCAGGCACGCCCCCACTACGAGGCTGCGCTTACAAAGATCGACGCGTGCACCACGCAGGAGGAGGTGCGTGCGCTCGACCTCTCCACAGAGCTTGCAGCACTTGCCGCCCTCTCCACCCGCGCGAACGATGTCATGCGCAATGCGGCGAACCCCGCCTTCGGCACGCAATTCAATACGAACAATTGGCGCAGACAGGCGGACGATTCGCTGTACATGGACGGCACGAGCTATATGCTGGACGAGAGCGTGACGGCAAGGGATATGCAGGTGGCGTTTTGCATGGACGACATCTCCGGGCACATCGCCGCGGGCGGCATCCTGCTGCGTGCACGCATGAATCCGAGCAGCGGCATCGACGGCTATCTCGTCAACTACGTGACCGCGCCCGAGAACTATATTCAGATCTTCTATCTGCAAAACGTGTACAACACCAACGGCACCGCAGCCGTGCTCGAATACATTGGCGGCTGGGTATTCCCCGGCGTCGTGGAGGGCACGGACTTCTATGTGAGCGTGGAGGGCGGAACGCTGTACCTCACCACGCTGGAAGAGTTTATGCGAAACGGCAATACGACGGCGCTCACCATCGACCTCTCCTTCAACGGCAAGTACGCGGTGTATGAGTCGGGATACTTTGGGCTTTTGAGCTGGACGCCGGGGCAGAGCTTCTCCTTCACGGTGCGCCACCTCGTCCTGATGGACGGGCAGAACGCGCTGCCCGCCGCCCTTCCCGCCGCGCTGCCCGCAAAGAAGAACTGATCCCCCCTCCTTTACAAACTTCCCTCCAAATAGCAAAAAGTCTCCCGCACCGACTTGGTGCGGGAGACTTTATTTTGCGTTGTTATGCGTTCGTCGTTTCCTCTTCGGGAACGGTCATG
>CALVTZ010000055.1 GCA_944363255.1 uncultured Clostridia bacterium | reverse complement strand
GTTCTACGTGGTGGACGACTCTCGTCGGCACATCGATCAGACGGCCGATCACCTCATTCTGCTCGCGAAGAACAAGGCGGGGTATATCAACCTCGTTCAGCTCGATTCGCTCGCCTTCGTAGACGGCTACTACTACCGTCCGCGCATCGACTACACCGTACTCAAAGAGCACCACGAAGGGGTGATCTGCCTCTCCGCCTGTCTTGCGGGGCGCATTCCGCGCTACCTCATGGCGGACGAGTACGACAAGGCGAAGGCGTTTGCGCTGGAGATGAAGGAGGTCTTTGGCGAGGATTTCTACATTGAGATCCAGGACCACGGGCTTGCAGAACAGAAGAAGATCCTTCCCATGCTCGTAAAGCTCTCGCGCGAGACGGGCATCGGGCTTGTCGCCACCAACGACGTACACTATCTGCGCAAGGAAGATTGGGAGATGCAGGACGTGCTCATGTGCATCCAGACCAAGCGCACGCTGGACGATCCCACCCGCATGAAGATGGAGACGCACGAGTTCTATATGAAGAGCGGCGACGAGATGGCGGCGCTCTTCCCCGAACTGCCCGAAGCCATCGCGAACACGCGCGTCATTGCAAACAAGGTGTCGGATACGGATACGCCCTTCAACCTCAAGGACAACGGCACGCCCGTCTACGATAAGTCGCTCATTCCGCTCTACCATGCGGACGACGGCACGCCCTCGCCTGAGTACCTCACGCGGCTCACGTGGGAACGGCTGCCCACGCGCTATCCCGAGATCACGGAGGAGATCAGAAAGCGCGCGGAATATGAGCTTGGCATCATCATCAAGATGGGGTTTGCAGATTACTTCCTCATCGTTTGGGACTATATCAATTGGTCGCGCCTGCACGACATTCCCGTCGGCCCCGGGCGCGGTTCGGGCGTGGGAAGCATCGTTGCCTACGCCATCGGCATCACCAACGTCGATCCGCTGCGCTATGACCTGCTCTTTGAGCGCTTCCTCAATCCCGACCGCGTCTCCATGCCCGACTTCGACGTGGACTTCTGCACGGAGCGCCGCGGCGAGACTATCGAGTACGTGCGCAGGCGCTATCATCCCGAAAACGTGGCGCAGATCGTCACCTTCGGTACGCTCGCCTCGCGCGCCGTCATCAAGGACGTGGGGCGGGTGATGCGCGTTCCCTATTCGGAGACAGACCGCGTCACCAAGCTCATGGACGGCAAATCCACCATTCGCGAGCTGTTGGGGCTGGACATTGAAAAGTGCCGCAAGAAGGTGATGGAGACGGAGGGGGACGCCGACGCGCACGACGAGGCGCTCAAAAAACTTGCCGACAAAGAGAGCAAGCGCAACAGCGAATTTATCGAGATCTACGAAGGGGACGAGACGCTCAAGCGCGTCATCGATATGGGGCTCAAGCTGGAGGGAATGCCCCGCAACACCTCCATGCACGCGGCGGGCGTCGTCATCTGCCGCAAGAAGATCGCCGACAACGTGCCGCTCTCGCGCAACGGCGAGGACATCACCACGCAGTTCGACATGAAGGAAGTGGAATCCATCGGGATGCTCAAGATGGACTTCCTCGCCCTCACCACCCTTACGGACATCAAGAAGGCGTGCGACTATATCCTGGAGGACACGGGCAAGACCGTTCAGTTCGACCAGGCGTGCAACGACCAGGGCGCCTATCAGCTCATCGCGGAAGGGGATACCGACGCGGTGTTCCAGCTTGAACAGGGGGGCATGAAGCGCTTCATGAAGCAGCTGCAGCCCAACTGTCTTGAAGACCTCATCGCGGGCATCTCGCTCTACCGCCCGGGGCCCATGGACTTCATTCCCACCTACCTCAAGAACCGTGCGGAGCCGGAGAAGATCACCTATCTCACGCCGCTTCTTAAACCCATTCTTGAAAAGTCGTACGGCGTCATCATCTATCAGGAGCAGGTTATGCAGATCTTCCAGAATCTTGCAGGCTACTCGCTGGGACAGGCAGACCTCGTGCGCCGCGCCATGGCGAAGAAGCACCGCTCGGAGCTGATGGCGCAAAAGGACAAGTTCATCTACGGCGACATCAAGGACGGGGGAAATATCACGGGCTGCGAGGCGCACGGCATTCCGCCCGAAGTGGCTGCAGAGCTGTTCGCGCAGATGGAGAGCTTCGCATCCTACGCCTTCAACAAGTCGCACGCGGCGGCGTACGCCGTCGTCACCTACGAGACGGCATACCTCAAAAAGTACTATCCCAAGGAATTTTTGGCGGGCGTGCTCAACAACCGCATCTCCAAGATCGAAGAGATCGCCAAGTACGTCGTGTACATGAAGGAGAAGAACATTGCGGTGTACCCGCCCGACGTCAACAGTTCCAAGGCGTACTTCTCCGTGCAGGGCGACGGCATCCGCTTCGGACTGTGCGCGCTGCGCGGCGTGGGCGTTGCCGCCATGGAGAGCGTCATCGAGGAGCGGGAGAAGAACGGCAAGTTCAAGGACTTCTCCGACTTCCTCATGCGCTGCACCAAGTTTGTCAACAAGCGCATGGTGGAGAGCCTGATCCTGGGCGGCGCGTTCGACAGCTTCGGCTACCACCGCACGCAGTATATCGCGGTGTACGAGGAGCTGATGAAGCGCATCGCGGGCATCGAAAAGCAAAAGAGCGGCGCGCAGCTCTCGCTGTTCGGCGACTTTATTCAAGAGGAAGCGCCCAAGGCGGAGTTTCCGCAGCTTCCCGAATGGGAGACTTCCGAACTGCTCTCCAAGGAGAAATCCGTGCTGGGCGTGTACGTCAGCGGGCATCCCTTCGAGGCGTACACCCGCTACTTCCGCGACGAGAGCTTCCACTGCGGAATGCTCGCGGACTACGAGGAGGACGAGGAGACGGGGGAGCGCACGTATAACCAGCTCAAGAGCGGGCAGGCGGCTTCCATGGGCGGCATCCTCTCCGCCGTCAAGAAGATCAACACCCGCAGCGGCGCAACGATGGCGTTCATCTCCGTGGAAGATCTCTATGGCAGCGTGGAATGCGTGGCGTTCCCGCGCGTGTACGATAAGATCAAGCCCATTCTGCGCATGGACACCGTCGTGCGTGTGAAGGGGAAGATCGACATTGCGCCCGAAAAACTTCCCGTCATCATCATCGACACGATGGAGGAGGTGGGGGAGGAGAGTACGCCGCAAGCGCCCGCGCAGGACGCTGCGCCCCCTTCGACGGCGGCAAAGGAGCAGGTGCTCTGGCTGGACGCGCGCGGGCTCAACGACGGCGACTTTGCAGAACTCATTGAAATGATGCAGGAGTACGAGGGCGACGTGTGCGCCAAGATCTTGCACGGCGGCAGGCGTTACGAGTATTCCGTGCGCCTCAATCGCGCCCTCTATGCGGAACTTCGCACCTTCTTGCCCGAGTCTTGCGTAAAAGTCGTATAGAATTTGAAAAAATTTCAGAAAATATCCTTTCCTTTTGCGCGATAATCTGCTATAATATCTTTTGGGAATGAGGATCGATTACGGAGGTCAGTTAAGATGAAAAGAATCGGATTACTCACAAGCGGGGGCGACGCGCCCGGCATGAACGCGGCGATCCGCGCCGTCGTTCGCACCGCCATCTACTTCGGCATGGAAGTCTTTGGCATTGAACGCGGCTACGCAGGGCTCATCGAGGACAGAATGATGCCCATGGAAATGCGTTCCGTCTCCGACATCGTCCAGCGCGGCGACACCAAGTTGAGAACGGCGCGCTGCCTTGAAATGCTCACCGTGGACGGGCAGAAGCAGGCGGTGGCTACGCTCGAGCGCCGCGGCATCGAAGGGCTTGTCGTCATCGGCGGCGACGGTTCCTTCCGCGGGGCAAAGTGCCTTACGGAGGACTACGGCATTCCCACCATCGGCATTCCCGGCACCATTGACAACGACTTGCAATATACCGACTATACGCTCGGTTTCGATACGGCGGTGAACACCTGCCTCGAAGTCATCAACAAGCTGCGCGACACCATGAATTCGCACGAGCGCATCTCCGTCGTGGAGGTCATGGGGCGTCACTGCGGCGATATCGCGCTGTACGCGGGCATCACGTCGGGCGCGGAGATCATCGTAGTTCCCGAGATCGCATACGACCTCGAGGATATCGTCATGCGCATCAACCGCTCGCGCGCCAACGGCAAGCACTCCAATATCATCGTCGTTGCAGAGGGCGCCATCAGCGCAGAGGCGTTTGCAAAGCAGTTGCAGGAAGTGACCACCTATTCGGTGCGCTCCACCAACATCGGGCACATCCAGCGCGGCGGCTCGCCCTCGATGGCAGACAGAATGCTTGCGGCGCAGTTCGGCAACAAGGCCGTTCGCCTGTTGAAGGACGGCATCGGCAATCGCGTGGTGGGGATCCACAAGAATGAGATCATCGATATGGATATCATTGAAGCCGTTTCCATGAAGAAGAAGTTCAACTACGAACTGTACGAAACGCTGCAAATGATTTCCATGTGACGAGGAGAAGGCAAAACCCGCTGCGGCGGGTTTTTCTTTTTGCCGCGCACGAGAAAAGTGTGAGAAATGTAATAATTTTCGTCAAAAAATTTCGTAGTCCCTCTTGAAATTTTGTTCGAAAAGTACTATAATAGGAATGGTCGTAATGGAATAAGTTATCTATGCGGCGCATACGACCGCGCCGCACGCAGGGGGTTCTATGATCTTAACTGTTTGCATGAGTCCGAGTGTAGACGTCACCATCGAGCTGGATTCGCTCAACGTCGGCAAGGTGAATATCGTCAAGAGCAAGACGCGCTCCTTCACGGGCAAGGCGATCAACGTCGCGATCGGCGTGGCGCGCCTGGGCGAAGAGGCGTACGCAACGGGATTCATGTACAATGAGGACGGCGCAATGTTCGAGAGCGCGCTCGACAAGGAGGGGGTGGACTTCTCCTTCGTTTGGAACAACGGCAGAGTGCGCGAGAACTACAAGTGCATCGACAAGAAATCCATGCTCACGGAGATCAACGACGTGGGCGGGCAGGTGAGCGAGGAGAAGCTCGTGGAGCTGTTGCAGCGCATCCATAATTTCTCCTCCCGTTCGGCAGTCACCGTCATTTCGGGCGGTCTGCCGCGCGGCGTAGAGCCGGAGTACTACCGCGAGATCTTCCGCGCGGTGCAGCCCGGTTCGCTGCGCATTGCCGATACCGAGGGGGCGAAGATGTTCGCCGCGCTCGAGGCGGGCATCGACCTCGTAAAGCCCAATCTCGAGGAGTTGCAGGAGACGCTCGGCAGAGAGTTCAAGGACAAGGACGATATGCTCTCCGGCTGCTACGAACTGCTCGACCGCGGCGCGAAGATCGTGCTGCTCTCGCTGGGCAAGGACGGCGCAGTCATTACGGACGGCAGCAAGAATTACTATTGTAAGAGCATCAACGTGGCAGTCAATTCCACGGTGGGCGCGGGGGACGGCATGGTCGCCGCCGCAGCCAGCATGATGAAGGCGGGGGCAGATCTTCCCGAGATCTTGCGCGCGGGCGTCGCCGCAGGCACCGCCACCGTCACGACGTTTGGCACCATCTCCTTCACCAAGAGCAAGTATGAGGAGATCTTGCGCAGCGTCTCCGTTACGGAGTTTTAACGCATGATTCGTCTCTCCGTTGTCCGCACGGACAAGGAAGTGGAAGCGATCATGGCGATGAGTGAGAAGCAGATCGAGGCGCTCGGCTTCACCGAACACTCCCGCCGCCATGCGGGGATCGTGAGCAAGTGGTCGGGCGACGTGTTGCGCGCGCTCGGTATGCCCGAAAAGGAAGTGCAGCTCGCGGAGATCGCGGGCTATCTTCATGACGTGGGAAACTGCATCAACCGCATGGACCACGCGCAGACGGGCGCCATTCTCGCCTACAAGATATTGACGCGCCTCGGCATGGAGCCGGAGGACGCGGCGGAGATCATGATGGCGATCGGCAACCACGACGAGCAGTACGGCTCGCCCGTTTCCAATCTCTCCTCCGCGCTCATTCTCGCAGACAAGGCGGACGTGCACAAGAGCAGGGTGAAAAAGCCCATCGACAACGTGTACACCGCCAATATCCACGACCGCGTCAACCTCGCCGCGGAGCGCAGCTATCTCTCGGTGGATCGGGAAGGGGCGGTCATCACGCTCTTCATCGAGATCGATACGAATATCTGTTCCGTGATGGACTACTTCGAAATTTACTTCCAGCGCATGAAGCTCTGTCGCAGGGCAGCCGAGTTTTTGAAGTGCCGCTTTTCCCTCGTCATCAACGGAACGGCGCTGCTGTAACGTGTAACGTTTTGCGCCCGTTGTTTCACATTGCATAACCGCGCAAAAAGCGACATGACCACAAGATATTGTGGTGGTGAGAAATATTTTAATCAAAATATAGTACGAAACCCTTGACAAACACAAGGGCTTGTGGTATGATAAGAGCGTTCCCGTTCGGGAGCGCTTTTTTCACCCGAACAGGGGCCACAAGGAGTAGATTATGAAAATCATCAAGAGAAACGGAACGGAAGTCGCGTTCGACGTACAAAAGATCTTAAACGCGATCCGCAAGGCGAACAACGAGGTGAGCGAGGGCAACCGCCTCAGCGAAGCACAGATCGAAATGATCGCAAATAAGGTCACCGCGCTTGCGGGCGACCTCAACCGCGCCGTCAACGTGGAGGAGATCCAGGACTTCGTCGAGAACCAGATCATGGATCAGAAGGCGTTTGCCGTCGCGCGCAAGTACATCACCTATCGCTATACGCGTTCGCTTGCCCGTAAATCGAATACGACGGATGCGCAGATCCTCACCCTCATCGAGTGCAACAACGAAGAGGTCAAGCAGGAAAATTCCAACAAGAACCCCACGGTCAACTCCGTGCAGCGCGACTATATGGCGGGCGAAGTCTCCAAAGATCTCACGCGCCGTATCCTGCTACCCGCAGAGATCGTCGCCGCGCACGATCAGGGGCTCATCCACTTCCACGACGCAGACTATTTCGCGCAGCACATGCACAACTGCGACCTCGTCAACCTCGAGGATATGCTGCAAAACGGCACGGTCATCTCGGGAACGTTCATCGAGAAGCCGCATTCCTTCTCCACGGCGTGCAACATTGCAACGCAGATCATCGCGCAGGTCGCCTCCAACCAATACGGCGGGCAGAGCATTTCGCTCACGCACCTTGCGCCCTTCGTGGACGTGAGCCGCCAGAAGATCCTTTCGGACGTGCGTGAGGAGTTCGCCTGCGTGGGCATTCACGACGAGGCGCACATTGCAGAAGTTGCGGAAAAGCGCCTGAAGGCGGAGATCAAGAAGGGCATTCAGACCATTCAATACCAGGTCGTCACGTTGCTCACCACCAACGGACAGGCGCCCTTCGTCACCGTGTTCATGTACCTTGGCGAGGCGAAGGACGAGCGCGAGCGCGCAGACCTCGCCCTCATCATCGAGGAGACGCTCAACCAGCGCATCCAGGGCGTGAAGAACGAGTCCGGCGTGTGGGTGACGCCCGCATTCCCCAAGCTCATCTACGTTCTCGAAGAGGACAACGTGCGCGAGGGCAGCCGCTACTTCTATCTCACGCAGCTTGCCGCAAAGTGCACGGCAAAGCGCATGGTGCCCGACTATATCTCCGAGAAGAAGATGCTCGAATACAAGGTGGACAAGAACGGCGAGGGACACTGCTACACCTGCATGGGCTGCCGCAGCTTCCTCACGCCCTACGTGGACGAGAACGGCAAGGCAAAGTACTACGGAAGATTCAACCAGGGCGTTGTCACCATCAACCTTGTGGACGTCGCGCTCTCCTCGGGCGGGGACATGGACAACTTCTGGAAGATCTTCGACGAGCGACTCGATCTTTGCTATCGTGCGCTCATGTACCGCCACAACCGTCTCAAGGGCACGCTCTCGGACGCTGCGCCCATTCTCTGGCAGTACGGCGCGCTTGCCCGCCTCAAGAAGGGCGAGCCCATCGATAAGCTGCTCTACGGCGGATATTCCACCATCTCCCTCGGCTATGCGGGGCTGTATGAGTGCGTGAAGTACATGACGGGCAAGTCGCACACGGACGAGGAGGCAAAGCCCTTCGCGCTCTCTGTCATGCAGCACATGAACGACAGATGCAAGGAGTGGAAGGCGAAGGAGAACATCGACTTCTCGCTGTACGGCACGCCGCTTGAGAGCACGACGTACAAGTTCTCCAAGTGCCTGCAAAAGCGCTTCGGCGTCATTCCAGGCGTCACGGACAAGAACTATATCACGAACAGCTATCACGTGCACGTCTCCGAGAAGATCGACGCGTTCACCAAGCTCAAGTTTGAGAGCGAGTTCCAGCAGCTCTCGCCCGGCGGCGCGATCTCCTATGTGGAAGTGCCCAATATGCAGGACAATATCCCCGCGGTCATCGCCGTCATGCAGTATATCTACGACAATATCATGTACGCCGAACTCAACACCAAGAGCGACTACTGCCAGGTGTGCGGCTACGATGGAGAGATCGGCATCGTGGAAGAGGACGGCAAGTTGCTTTGGGAGTGCCCGCACTGCCACAACCGCGATCAGACCAAGATGAACGTTGCCCGCCGCACCTGCGGGTATATCGGAACGCAGTTCTGGAACCAGGGC
>CALVTZ010000054.1 GCA_944363255.1 uncultured Clostridia bacterium | reverse complement strand
GATTGAAGGGAGTGCTGCAATGCGGCGCGGGGGAGGATCTCCTCTTCCTGCACGGCTACCTTGCGAGCAAGGAGAGCTTCTATCCGCAGCTTTCTTACTTTTCCAAATACTACCGCGTCACCGCGCTCGACTTTCCCGGCATGGGGGAGGGGGAAGCCCTTCCCGCCGCGTGGAGCGTGGACGACTACGCAAGCTGGACGGCGCGCAGGATGGGGGAGCTTGGCATCGCCTCGCCCCGCGTCATCGCCCATTCCTTCGGCGGGCGGGTGGCGATCAAGCTGCTCGCGCGCGGCAGGGTGAAGAGCGCCGTGCTCGCGGGGTGCGCGGGCGTCGTGCCCAAGCGAAAAGCAGGGTACCATGTCAAGGTATGGGCATACCATGTCGCAAAAAAAGTTGCCCCGCGCTTTGCAGAGCGCAGGTTTGGCAGCAAGGAATACCGCACGCTCTCCCCGCTCATGCGGGAGAGCTATAAAAAGATCGTGAACGAGGATCTTCGTGCGGAGGCAGGGCGCATCAGGCAGCCCGTGCTCTTCATCACGGGGGAAGGGGATCGCGCAACGCCCCCGTCCTCGGCAAAAATATTATCATCCTGCATAGGAGGGAGCCGCGTACTCATTCTGAAGGGCTGCGGGCACTTCGTCCATCTCGACGACGCCCTTGCCTTCAACCTCGCGGCAGAGGAGTTTTTCAATGACCTTTGATCTGTATTGCTATCTCGCTGCGGGCGCCATCGTATGCGCCTTTTTCGGGTGCCTTTGCAGCGTCTCCATGATGGGCATTCTGCAACAGAGCGGGTATTCGGGCAAGGGCTTTTTGCGCTGGTACTGCCGCCACGGGAATATGCTCCCCGGGCGCAACGCGCTGCTTTCGCTCACCCTGCTTTTGATGGTCGCGCTCTTCAACCTCTGCTTCTCCTTCCTCGGGCACAAGTGGGCGAACCTCATCTCCGCCCTGCCCTTTGTGGGACTGAGCATCTTCTACTTTTTCTCTGCAAAACACGCGGTCAAGGTGCCGCTGCGCTGCACCAACCGCATCATTCGCCTCAGCGTGTGCTACTTCCTCTTCCTCTTTGCCGTCTCCTTCGGCATGGGGGTGGGCATGAGCTATGCGGGGCTTGCCATCGGCACGGAGATGGGGTATCTTCTGCGCTACGCCCCCCTGTGCCTGCTGCCCAACTTCTTCTTCATCATCCTCACGGGTGCGAATACCGTCATGCTCGCCTACGAAAACCCACACAACCGCGCCTACATTCGCAGGGCGAGAAGGGCGCTGCACGAGAGCGACTGCATAAAGGTGGGCATCACGGGCAGCTTTGCAAAGACGAGCGTGAAGAACATCGCCGCCACCATCCTCTCCGTCAAGTACCGCGTCATCGCAACGCCCGCCTCCTACAACACCCCCATCGGGTTGGGACGGGCGATCAAGGAGAACGGGCTGGACTGCGACATCTTCCTCGCCGAGATGGGCGCCCGCCGCGAGGGGGACATCAGGGAACTGTGTTCCATGGTCAACCCCGAATACGGCATCGTCACGGGCATCTGTCCCCAACATTTGCAGACGTTTGGAACAATGAAGGCGATCATCCGCGAAAAGGGGGAGCTCGCCGCCGCCGTGAAGAAGGCGTGCGTGGTGGGCAAGACCGCCATCGAAGCGGGCATTCGCGGCAGCGTTGAGGCGGAGCGAGACTTCGCGGCGGAGGACGTCGTCTGCACCACCGAGGGCACCAAATTTACGCTGCGGCTGGGCGAGGAGCGCATCGCGGTGGAGACCAAGCTGCTGGGCAGCGTTGCAGCGGAGGACATCGCGCTGGGCGCGGCGCTCGCGCACGCGCTGGGGCTGAGCGCCAAGGAGATCAAGGCGGGCATCGCCCTCATCGAACCCGTGCCGCACCGCCTGCAAAAGCTGGAGGAGAACGGGCTCGTCATTCTCGACGACACCTATAATTCGAATATCGAGGGGGCGAAGGCGGCGGTGGAGACGCTGCGCCTCTTCCCCAACAAGAAGTACGTTGTCACGCCCGGGCTGGTGGAGCTGGGGCACATCGAGGGCAGGGCGAACGCGCAGTTCGGCGCCTCGCTCGTGGGGCTGGACGCCGTCATCCTCGTGGGAGAGACGCTGGTGCTCTCCGTGCGCAAGGGGTACCTCGAAGCGGGCGGAGACGCACAAAAGCTGCGCGTCGTGCCCACGCTCTCCGCGGCGCAGAAGCTGCTCAAAGAGGAGCTTGCGGCGGGCGACTGCGTGCTCTTTTTGAACGATCTTCCCGACCTTTACAACTAACGCGCAGAACAACAAGCGAAACACCGAAGCGAAGCAAATTCCGCGGAGGTGTTTTTTTATGGCAAAGCGCAAGAAAACGATCGCCGTGTTCTTTGGCGGCAGGTCGAACGAGCATGAAATTTCCATCATCACGGGGCTGTACTGCCTCAATTTGCTGCGCGGGGGAAATTGGGACATGGTAGGGGTGTACCTTCCGCCAGAGGGGGGCATGTCCGTGACGGACGCTGCGGGCGTGGAGGAGTTTGCGCGCGGCAGCGCAAGGGGGGTGCCCGTGTATCTGCGCGAGGGGTGGCTGGTGCGCAGGGCGCGCAACAGATTGCTGTGTAAGATCGACTGCGCCCTCAACTGCTGTCACGGCGGGGCGGGGGAGGACGGCACGCTCGCCGCCCTGCTCGCCTGGAATAACGTGCCCTCCGCCTCCCCCGATATGCCCGTCTCCGCGCTGTTCATGAACAAGGCGTATGCAAAGCTCGCCGCGCGCGGGCTGGGGCTCAACGTGCTGCCCTCCGTCACCGTGGGGGAGTGGGAGAGCGCGGACGGGGCGCGGGCGCTGGGCTTTCCCGTCGTCGTCAAGCCCGCCACCCTCGGTTCGAGCATCGGCATTCGCGTGGCGCAAAATGAGGAGGAGCTGGAGCGCGCGCTCGAGCTCGCCTTCACCCTCGACCACACCGCCCTCGTCGAGCGGTACGTGCAGGAGAAGCGGGACATCAACTGCGCCGCCTGGCGCAAGGGGGGCGAAGTGGTGCTCTCCGAATGCGAGGAGGTGTTCTCAAACGAGAGCATCCTCACCTTCCGCGAGAAGTACGAGGGGACGGGGGAGCGCGCCTCCCGCCTGCCCGCTCAACTTCCCGCTGCCGTGCGTGAGGAGATCAGGGCGGCGACAAAGACCGTCTATGAGGCGTTTTGCGTGCGCGGCGTGGTGCGGGCGGACTTCCTCTATGCGGAGGGCAAGGTGTGGTTCAACGAGCTGAACACCGTGCCCGGCTCGCTCGCAAGCTACCTCTTCGGCGAAAAGCTCACGGATGCGCGCACCTTCTTGCAGGGGCTTATCGAGGAGGGACTCTCCGCGCGCACCCCAAAAAAGCGCATTCTCACCACGGGCATTTTGCAACGCGGCATTTTCTCTGGCTCAAAAGGTTGCAAACGGCGAAAAAATTTAGTATAATCTAAGAAAAACTTGCGAGGCAGCTATGGCAAAGATCCAAATGAACACCCCCCTTGTCGAAATGGACGGGGACGAGATGACGCGCATCCTCTGGCAGAAGATCAAGGATATCCTCATTCTGCCCTACGTCGACCTCAAGACGGAATACTACGACCTCGGGCTCGTGCACCGCGACGAGACGGGGGACACGGTCACGGTGGAGAGCGCGCTCGCCGCAAAGAAGTACGGCGTTGCGGTAAAGTGCGCCACCATCACCCCCAACGTGCAGCGCATGTCCGAGTACAACCTGCACGAGATGTGGAAGAGCCCCAACGGTACCATTCGCCGCATTCTCGACGGCACGGTGTTCCGCGCGCCAATCCTGTGCAAGGGCATCCGCTCCTATGTTCCCGGCTGGAAGAAGCCCATCGTGCTCGCCCGTCACGCCTACGGCGACGTGTACGCCGCGGTGGATATGCTGGCGGAGCAGGGCGAGAAGGTGTACCTCGTCAAGGAGGACAAGGAAGGGCGTGAGACGGCGCGCAAGCTCGTGCACGACTTCAACGGCACCAGCGGCGTGGTGCAGGGGATGCACAACATGGACGAATCCATTCGCTCCTTTGCGCACTCCTGCTTCCGCTATGCGCTGGATGAGAAGATCGACGTCATCTTCGCCACCAAGGACACCATCTCCAAGGTGTATGACGGGCGCTTCAAGGCGATCTTCGAAGAGGTGTTCGCGGAGTACAAGGCGCGCTTCGAGGAGGCGGGCATCAGCTATCTCTACACCCTCATCGACGACGCGGTGGCGCGCATCGTGCGCTCGGAAGGGGGCGTTCTGTGGGCGTGCAAGAACTACGACGGCGACGTGATGAGCGACATGGTGGCAACCGCCTACGGCTCGCTGGGCATGATGAGCTCCGTGCTCGTCTCGCCCGACGGCAAGTATGAATACGAGGCGGCGCACGGCACCGTCACCCGCCACTACTACAAGCACCTCAAGGGGGAGGAGACCTCCACCAATTCGGTGGCGACCATCTTCGCCTGGACGGGCGCGCTCAAAAAGCGGGGCGAGCTGGACGGCAACGCGGCGCTCGTCGACTTTGCGCAGAAGCTGGAGAACGCGACCATTTCCACCATCGAGGAAGGGGAGATGACGGGCGACCTCATTCCGCTGTTTGCGCGCGAGGGCGTCACCCCCAGGAAGCTGAATTCGGAGGACTTCCTCCTCGCCATTCAAAAGAGACTGTGATCGGAAAACAAATAAGCCCGCCCGCCGCAATTTTGCGGCGGGCGGGCGTTCTTTTATCTTGTTATCGATCTCTGCGGCCTCCCATGAGCGTGAGCAGCACAAAGAGCATACGCAGGAAGTAGAGGAGCGAGATGAGCAGGGAGGCGACGTAGGTGAGCGCCGCGGCGGAGAGCACCTTGCTCGCGCCCTTGACTTCGTCCTGCGAGAGGATGCCGTCCTCCACGAGCATCTTCTTCGCCCTGCGCGAGGCGTTGAACTCCACGGGCAGCGTCGCCAGCATGAAGAGGGTGGAGAGCCCGTACAGCCCGATGCCCACATAGACGACGATCTGTCCATAGGGCGCGGTGACGAGGGAGAGCAGATCGAGCAGCAGCCCCACGAGGATCACGGGCAGCGCCAGCCGCGAGCCGATGTTGGTGATGGGCACGAGCACGTTGCGGATCTTGTAGGGAACATAGCCGGACTTTTTCTGCATCACGTGTCCCACTTCGTGCGCCGCCACCGCGACCGCCGCCACAGACGCACTTCCGTACGTGCTCGCCGAAAGGTTGACGAGCCGCTTGGAGGGGTTGTAGTGATCGGAGAGCCTGCCCGCAATGCGATTCACCGCAATGTCGTGCACGCCGCGGCGCTGCATGAGGCGGGTGGCTGCATCATAGCCCGTCATGCACGAGCGGTTGGGGAGTTTGTCGTACTTTGCATACGTGGAGTTCACCCGCGCGCTCGCCCAGGCAGAGAATGCGATGAAGGGGATGAGGATGAGTAAAAAGTAAAGATAAGTGTACATATCTACCTCTTGAAATTATTATAACACAAATGCGCGCTTTTCTAACAGCGGCGCGAAAATTCTTGCCTTTTGCACACAGATTTGTTATACTTGGGGCATGGATACCAAGGTTTTTACCGACAAAGTGAAAATTACCGTAAAGGCGGGCGACGGGGGAGACGGCGGCAGCGTCTACTTCCTCGGCGACAAGGATATGAACGACCTGCTCTCCTTCCGCTTCACGTCCAAATATTATGCGGGAAACGGCGAGCGCGGCGGCACCAACCAGTGCTTTGGCAAGAAGGGGGAGGACATCGTCATCAAAGTGCCCTGCGGCACCCTCATCCGCGACGCGGAGAGCGGCAAGATCATTTGCGACGTCTACGAGGACGGCGAGAAGGTGTGCCTGCTCAAGGGGGGCAGAGGGGGCAAGGGCAATGTGCGCTTTACCACCGCCCGCCGCCATGCGCCCAACTTCGCCCAAAAGGGGGCGAAGTGCGAGCCGCACAAGCTCATTCTTGAGATGAAGGTCATCGCGGACGTGGGGCTCGTGGGCTTCCCCAACGTGGGCAAGAGCACGCTGCTCTCCAAGATCAGCGCGGCGCGCCCCAAGATCGCGGGCTACCACTTCACCACCCTTTCGCCCAACCTCGGCGTCGTGCGCGTGTATGAAAAGAGCTTTGTGGCGGCGGATATCCCCGGGCTCATCGAGGGCGCGGCACAGGGCGCGGGGCTGGGGCACGACTTCCTGCGCCATATCGAAAGGACGCGCCTCATCTGCCACGTTCTCGACATCGCGGGCACGGAGGGGCGCGATCCCCTGCAGGACTTTGAGACCATCAACAAGGAACTCAAGGAGTATTCGGAAAAGCTCGCCGCGCTGCCGCAGATCGTCGCGCTCAACAAGTGCGACTGCTTCGGCGCGGAGGAGAACGTCAGGAAGTTCCGCAAAAAGTACGGCAAGAAGTACCCCGTCTTCGAGCTTGCCGCCGTGCGCGGCGAGGGCACGGAGGAGCTCATCCTCGCCCTCATGCAAAAGCTCGAAACGCTGCCCCCCGCAGAGCGCATTCCCGCAGAGGAATTTGAGTTTGCGGCGGCGGACAACACGCAGTACGAGATCTTTGTGGACGAAGAGGGCGCGTACGTCGTCGTGGGCGGGCTGGTGGATATGCTCTGCCGCAACGTCGTGCTCAACAATCCCGACTCCATGCAGTACTTCCAGCGCGTTTTGAAGCTGCGCGGCGTGTTCAAGCAGCTTTCCGCCATGGGCTGCAAGGAAGGGGATACCGTCATCGTGGGTGACGTGGAATTTGATTACGTATAAAGGAATAAGGTCATGACAAGCAAACAGAGAAGTAAATTAAAATCGCTCGCGGCGAACCTTTCGCCCGTTACGCAGATCGGCAAGGGGGGCGTTTCAGACAACCTGCTTGAGACGCTCTCGCAGGCTTTGGAGGCGCACGAGCTCATCAAGGTGAATATCTTGCAGACGGTGGAAGAGGACGCGGACAACATTGCGCAAAACGTTGCAGAGCTGCTCAAGGCGGAAGTCGTCATCGTCATCGGCAGAAAGGCGGTGTTCTATCGCCGCTCGCAGCGCAAGGACATCGAGCATATCGAGCTGTAACTTGCAAAGAGCAAAATATGTGCGGCGGTGCATATCGCCGTAAGCTGAAAAACAGGCGTGCGCCGCGGGACAGTTGTCCCGCGGCGCACGTTTTTTGGGGGCGGGCGCAAATTTTCATTGGAAAGGACGGGAAAATGCGGACAACCCCTTGTCTTTTTTGAGAGAATGTGCTAAAATGAGTGCGTATGGGATTCCGAAGAGGAATGAACAAGAATTTTTATGGAGGATACAAGATGCAATATTCACGCGAAGTAGAAGAGATGTGTTGCGTCGCAAAGGGGCCCAAGCATGACCCCGCGCCCATTCCCGAAGAGGGCAAGTGGATTTGCGCAAAACAGATCACGGACATCAGCGGCTTCACGCACGGCGTGGGTTGGTGCGCTCCCCAGCAGGGCGCGTGCAAGCTCTCGCTCAACGTCAAGGGCGGCGTCATTCAGGAGGCGCTCGTGGAGACCATCGGCTGCTCGGGCATGACGCATTCGGCGGCAATGGCGGCGGAGATCCTGCCCCACAAGACCATTCTCGAAGCGCTCAACACCGACCTTGTGTGCGACGCCATCAACACCGCAATGCGCGAGCTGTTCCTGCAGATCGTGTACGGCAGAACGCAGTCTGCCTTCTCGGACGACGGGCTTCCCGTTGGCGCCGGGCTTGAGGACCTCGGCAAGGGGCTTCGCTCGCAGGTGGGCACCATGTACGGTACGGCGCTCAAGGGCGTGCGCTACCTTGAAATGGCAGAGGGCTACGTCACCCGCCTTGCCCTTGATAAGGACAATCAGGTCATCGGTTACGAATTCGTTTCCCTTGGCAAGATGACGGACTTCATCAAGAAGGGCATGGAGCCCAACGAGGCTTGGAAGAAGGCGATGGGGCACTATGGCAGATTCGCGGAAGAGCAGGGTGCGGTGAAGTACATCGACCCTCGTAAGGAATAAGGAGGTGCGGTATGGCTTTGTTTGAAAGTTATGAAAGAAGAGTAGATAAGATCAACGGCGTTCTCAAAGAATACGGCATTCCCTCCATTGAAGCGTGCAAGGACATCTGCCTGGAAAAGGGCGTTGACTGCGATAAGATCGTGCGCGGCACGCAGCCCATCTGCTTCGAGAACGCGGTTTGGGCATACACCGTGGGCGCGGCGATCGCCATCAAGAAGGGCTGCACCAAGGCTGCGGACGCAGCGGCTGCCATCGGTATCGGCTTGCAGGCATTCTGCATCCCCGGCTCGGTCGCAGAGAACCGCAAGGTCGGTCTCGGCCACGGCAACCTGGGCAAGATGCTGCTCTCCGAAGAGACGGATTGCTTCTGCTTCCTTGCAGGGCACGAGTCCTTCGCGGCGGCAGAGGGCGCTATCTCCATTGCCATGAACGCGAACAAGGTTCGCAAGAACCCCCTGCGCGTCATCCTCAACGGGCTTGGCAAGGACGCTGCCTTCATCATCTCCCGCATCAACGGCTTCACCTACTGCGAGACGGTGTTCGATCCCTATACGGAAACGGTCACGGTCACGAACGAAGTCGCCTATTCGGACGGCCCCCGCGCAAAGGTCAAGTGCTACGGTGCGGACAACGTTCCCGAAGGCGTTGCCATCATGAAGCTCGAGAAGGTGGGCGTCTCCATCACGGGTAACTCCACCAACCCCACGAGATTCCAGCACCCCGTCGCAGGCACCTACAAGAAGTGGTGCAACGAGAACGGCGTGCAGTACTTCTCCGTGGCGTCGGGCGGCGGCACGGGCAGAACGCTCCACCCCGACAACATGGCGGCAGGTCCTTCCAGCTACGGCATGACGGACACGATGGGCAGAATGCACTCGGACGCGCAGTTCGCAGGTTCTTCCTCCGTGCCCGCGCACGTCGAGATGATGGGGCTCATCGGCATG
>CALVTZ010000053.1 GCA_944363255.1 uncultured Clostridia bacterium | reverse complement strand
GTGAGCGCGCCGTCGTTGTCGCCCGCATACAGATCGAGGGCGAAGGCGCGCTTGTCTGCTGTGGTAGCGTCAAAGAGCTTCTCGTTCTTCTTGGAGTCGTACGTGCATTCCTGATCGCCGCTGAAGGTCGCCGTCGCCGTCTCATACTCGGCTGCGGGAATGATGGTGCATTCGAGGTCGTCGAAGAGGGCGTAGCCGTTCACGTGCTCGAACACGTCGGAGGTGCTGCCCTGTCCAAGCCCCAGCACGATGCGGAAGGTGCTCGTCGCAAAGGTGTTGGCGCGCACGTACACGGTGTACTGTTCCCAGCCGTTGTTCTCCGTCACGTCCTTGGTGTTGATGTTCTTGATCTGCATCTGATCGAGCGTCGTTCCGCCAACGGTGTTGGTGACGCCGATGTATGCGCCTGCGCCCTTCGTCACTTCCACGGGTGCGCTCGCATAGCGGTGGTAGAGGTTGGAGGTCTTTACCCAAACGGAGACCTTTGCCGCCGTGCCCGCCTGCAGGGTGATGGTCGTCGAGGAGGTGTAGTACTGCCCCGTGCCCAGCACGTTGGAGGACTCGCGGTCGTTGTGGATCATGAGGATGCCCGTCTTGCCGTCCTCGCGCTGCTTCGCGTCGTCGTGCAGGAGGACGTTCTCGCCCAGCTCCTTGCGCACGTTCTCCACGTCCTCGAAGTCGATGGAGTAGTTGTAGTCGTCAAACAGCTCCGCCGCTTCCGACTTGGAGTCGAGGTCGTCGATCTCGTCCTCGTACTCGCTGTAAAATTGCAGCCTGTCGTACACGCTCGCCTTGTCCCAGTTGGCAACGGCGTAGGAAATGGCGTCTGCCGCCGCCGTGCCCTCTTCCGAGATGAGGGAGAAGGTGGAAGCGGTGAGCTGGTCATACTCCTCTTTCGCGACGTTGACAAGTCCGCTCGCCGTGTCCGAAGAGGGGGAGCCGGAGGTGAACGACCAGCTGTTCGGGGTGTTGATGAGGGAGCGCTTGTCCTTGAGCTCCTTCGTCATCTCATCGTAAAATTCAAAATCTCCGTTGCGGATGAGCTGCGTATCCGTCTTCGCTGTGGTGGTCTCTTCCTCCGCCTCGTCGGGCTTTTTCGTCTCGCCGCAGGCGGAGAGAACGCCCAGAGAGAGTACGGCGGAAAGGGCGATCGAAAGCCCCGCTGCCGTGTACTTTTTCCACTTGTGAGTTTTAAGAAATTTTGCCATAAAACATCCTTTGCGGGCGGCGGGTTGGTATCGCTGCTATCCGCCCGATTTTATCCACGATATTCTCTATTCTAATATAAAAGGCGGAATTCTGCAAGCAATTCCGTGTGAAATCATTGAAAAAAAGCAAAAAAAATTGTACCTTACGCAAACTGAGGGAAAAATGAGCGGGCAAATGCCCGCGGGGAGGAAGTATGAAGGGGAAGGGGCGGTTTATCCCGCTTGCGGCGGGGGCGCTTACGGGGGCTGCAAACGGGTTGTTCGGCGGGGGCGGCGGCATGATCGCCGTGCCCTTTTTGCAGCGGGCGGGCTATCCCGCGCTGCGCGCGCACGCAACCGCCATCGCCGTCGTCGCGCCCGCCTCCCTCGTGAGCGGCGCGGTGTACGCGTTTTTCGGCAGCGTTCCTATCGCCCTGCTCCTGCCCGTGGCGCTGGGCGGGCTGCTTGGCGGGGCGGTGGGGGCAAAGCTGCTGCGGCGCGCCTCGCCGCGCGCCGTGGGGCTGCTGTTTGCTGCCTTCATGCTGCTTGCGGGCGGGAGGATGCTCTTTTAATGGGCTTTCACGTCTTTCTTATCTGCGGCTTTCTGGGCGGACTGCTCGGCGGCATGGGAATGGGGGGCGGCACGGCGCTCATCCCCCTTCTCACGCTGGCGTGCGGGGTGGAACAGAGCGTTGCGCAGGGGGTAAATCTCGTCGCCTTCCTGCCCACGGCGCTCGTCGCGCTCACGCTGCACGTAAAAGGCGGGTTGGTGCGGGGGGAGGGGCTTTTGCCGCTCATGCTGCCCTCGCTGCTCTCTTCCGCCCTGTTCGCGCTGCTCTCCGCCCTCCTTCCCGCCCACGTACTGCAAAAGGCGTTCGGCGCCTTCCTCATCGGGCTCGCCGCGCTGCAATTTGCCTCGCTTGCGCACGAAGGGCGGGCGGGCACAAGGTGAAAAAATCGTGTGAACGGGCAAAAATTTTTCAAAATGGTATAGACAAACGACTTGACCTGTGTTAAAATGTAGCAGTAAAACGGTCAGTATAAGGAAAATTATCATATTTCAGGGGAGCGGCGCAGCGGCCACTCTCCATGAGAGGATGGGTCGAATGGAAAAAATAGGAATTATCGATCTGGGGTCCAACTCCGCACGCCTCGTCATCGTGCAGATCTTTGACGGAAATTACTTCATGGTCGAGGACGAACTCAAAGAGAGCGTTCGCCTTGGACAAGATATGGATCGAGACGGCTTTTTGAAGCCGCAGCGCGTGGCGGAGACGATTAAGACGCTGAAGATGTTCAAGCGCCTGTGCGACGCGCACGGGGCGGAAAAGATCATCGCGGTTGCGACCGCGGCGGTTCGGCGCGCCAAAAATCAGCGCTCCTTCCTGGACGAGATCCAGGCGACGTGCGGCATTCGCGTGGACGTTCTCTCCGAAGAGGACGAGGCGACGCTCGTCTATCGCGGCGTCATCAACTCCATGGATATCCCCAAGGGCATCATTCTGGAGATCGGCGGCGGCAGCACCAAGATCATCTACTACAATCGTCGCAGCATTTTGCACTATGCGACGCTCGCCTTCGGCGCGGTCACGCTCACCGATCTTTTCAACGACGACGGCGTCTCGCCGCAGGAGCAGACGCAGAAGATCGAGGAGTTCTTCACCGAGCAATTCAAGAAGATCGAGTGGCTTGCGGAGGTCGATCCCGATACGCAGATGATCGGCGTGGGCGGCTCCTTCCGCAACCTGTACAAGATCAACCGCATCGTGCGCAAATACCCGCTCAATATCGTACACAATTATCAGTTCGCCACGGAGGACTTCCGCTCGGTGTACGAGATGGTGCGCGTGCTCGACGTGGAAAAGCGCAAGCGCATCCGCGGGCTCTCGCCCAACCGTGCAGACATCATGCCGGCGGCGCTTGCCATCATCAAGGCGTTTACCGACTATCTGAAGATCGAATCCTTCACCATCGGTGGTTCGGGGCTGCGCGAGGGCATCATGTTCAACCACGCCGTACCCATGACGGTGGAACGTCCCATCTCGGACGTGCTCAGCTATTCGCTCACCACCCTCGTCAAGTACTACGACTGCAACGAAAAGCACGTGGAAAACGTGGTGCGCCTGTCCATCCAGCTCTTCAAGCAGCTGCGCGTGTTGCACAAATTCCCGCGCGTGTATCTCAAAGTGCTCAAGATCGCGGCGAGCCTGCACGACTGCGGGCAGCGCGTGCGCTTCTACAACAACCAAAAGCACAGCCGCTATATGATCCTCAATTCGAGCATCTACGGCGCAACGCACCGCGAGCTCGTGCTCGCCGCGTTCGTGGCGGGCTGCCACAGCAAGGAGGACATCGTTCCGCAGGAGTGGGCGGTGTATAAGGACATCGTCTCCGAAGAGGATCTCGACGTCGTCAAGAAACTGGGCGTGCTGTTGCGCATCGCCGAGTGTCTCGACAGAAGCGGGCTGGGCATGGTCACGGGCATCAACTGCGACGTTCTGGGCGACTCCGTCATCATGAAGACGGAACTTGCGGGCGACGCGGCGCTGGAGATCCGTCAGGCGATGGCGGCGGGCGGGGAGTTCAAGCGCGCCTTCCGCAAAAATCTCGAAATTCTGTGAGGGGGGAAGATGCCCCGCCTCATTCTTGCAAGCGCGTCGCCCCGGCGACGCGAATTGCTTTCATCCATCGGAGTAAAGTTTGACGTTGAGCCCTCCTTGTACGAAGAGCGTGCAAGGGGGCTCTCCGCGTGCGAGACGGTGTTGCTCTTTTCGGAGGGCAAGGCGCGGGAGGTGTATGCGCGCTTTCCCAAGGCAGCCGTGCTGGGCGCGGATACCGTCGTCGCGCTGGACGGGAAGATCCTGGGCAAGCCCCGCTCCTTTGAGGAGGCGCAGGCGATGCTCATCTCGCTCTCGGGCAGGGAACACACCGTGTACACGGGGGTGTGCCTCGTGGGAGAGGGGCTCTTTTTCAAGGCGGCGGTGGAGACCAAGGTGCACTTCCGCCCGCTCGGTGGGGAGGAGATTGCCCGCTACGTTGCAGGCGGTTCGCCCATGGACAAGGCGGGGGCGTACGGCATACAGGACAGCGACTTTGTTTCGCGCGTCGAGGGCAGCTATACCAACGTGGTGGGGCTGCCGCTGGAGACGGTGCGTGCATTTTTGAAGGAAGGAAGAATATGTTAAGACTTGCGATCGATTTTGGAACGGCTGTCACGAAAATTTACAAGCTGGGCAGCGGCATCGTGCTCGCGGAGG
This sequence comes from uncultured Clostridia bacterium, assembly GCA_944363255.1. Taxonomy (GTDB): domain Bacteria; phylum Bacillota; class Clostridia; order Christensenellales; family Borkfalkiaceae; genus Gallimonas. The sequence continues at coordinate 4,621 of CALVTZ010000053.1, read as the reverse complement.
CGACTGCCGTCACCGTGCAAAAGGATTCGGGCGAGATCCGCGCCTTCGGCGACGAGGCAAAGCGGCTGCTCGGCAAGACGGCGGAGCTCACCGACGTGTGCTTCCCCGTGTATGAGGGGGAGATCGTGTCCGAACGGCTCGCCGCCGCGCTGCTCAAATACTTTTTGGGCAAGGTGACGGGGCGTGCATTCTCGGTGGAAGCGCTCTTCTGCGTGCCCTGCGGCTGCACGGAGGCGGCGCGCGAGAAGTACTACCGCGTTGCAAAGTCGGCGGGCATCTCCCGCGTCACCTTTGCAGAGGCGCCCTTCCTGTGCGCGCTCGGGCAGGACGTGCCCCTCTCCGATTCCAACCCCGTGTTCGCCATCGACGTGGGCGCGGGCAAGACGTCCATCGCCGCCTTCTCGCTGGACGGCATCATCGCGGGGCTGTCCATGAACGTGGGGGGCAACAACATGGACGTGCACATCATCGACCACATTGCAGAACTGTTCAATCTCAAGATCGGCTCGCTCACCAGCGAAAAGCTCAAGAACACGGTGGGCAGTCTCATCGAAAAGGACGGGCGCAGCACCGTCATCAACGGGCGGGACATCACCACGGGCAAGCCGCGCTCGGTCGCCGTCACGTCGGAGGACGTGCTCTTCCCCGTGCGGGTGTATGTGGATAAGATCGTGGAGTACGCGGAGATGATCTTGCAAAAGCTGCCCGCGGAAGTCTCCGCCGCCATGTGCAAGAACGGCGTCTATCTCTCTGGCGGGGTGTGCAACCTCGCGGGATTTGCCGACTACGTGGCGGAACAGCTGCAGATGGAGACGCACCTTTCGGGCGATCCGCAGATGTCCGTCGTGCTTGGCGGCGGCAGGGCGGTTGGCAACGCCGCGCTGCTGCGCAGGCTCACTTTGGCGTAAACGGTTGCAAAAATCAAGCCCTCTTCCACGCGGGAAGAGGGCTTTTTCTTATGTCTTGGTTTACTTTTTGACGATGGTTTGCAGCACGTAGTCGGGCGCCTGCTCGTAGCGGGCGAAGGTCTCGGTGAACCTTCCTCTGCCCTGCGTCATGGAGCGCAGCGTCGTCGCGTAGGTGAGCACCTCCGCCTTGGGCGCTTCCGCCGTGATGATCTGGTATTCGTCCTGCGTGTCCATGCCCATGATCCTGCCGCGGCGGGTGTTGAGGTCGCCCATCACGTCGCCCACGTACTGTTCGGGCACCATGATGCGCAGGCGGGAGAGCGGTTCGAGCAGCACGGGGGAGGCGTTCTTCACGCCCTCCTTGAAGGCGAGTTCCGCCGCCGCCTTAAACGCCGCTTCGGAGGAGTCCACGGGGTGGTAGCTGCCGTCGAAGAGCGTCGCCTTCACGTGGATGACGGGGTAGCCCGCGAGCACGCCGTGGGGCAGGCACTCCATGAGCCCCTTTTCCACGGCGGGGATGTACTGCTTGGGCACGGTGCCGCCCACCACCTCGTCGGCGAACTCAAAGTCGCGCTCGGTGGGTTCGAAGCGGATCTTGCAGTGGCCGTACTGTCCGTGGCCGCCCGTCTGCTTCTTGTGCTTGCCCTCTGCGGTGGAAGTGCCGCGAATGGTCTCCTTGTATGCGATCTGCGGCAGGCGCAGTTCCGCCTCCGCGCCGAATTTCGCCTTCAGCTTCTTTTGGATGACGTCAAGGTGCACTTCGCCCTGTCCGCCCGCCAGCGTCTCGCCCGTGTCGGGATCCTTGGTCACGCTGTAGCTCTTGTCCTCCTCGGTGAGGCGGGCAAGCCCCGTAAACACCTTGTCCTCCGTGCCGCGCACCTTGGCGTACACCGCCATGTGCAGCACGGGCTTGGGGAAGGGGATGGGGTCGAACTTCACGGGGGCTGCGCCGTCGCACAGCGTGTCGCCCGTGCCCGTGTTCGTAAGTTTGCTCACCGCGCCGATGTCGCCCGCGCGCAGTTCGGTCACAGGTTCCAGCTTCTTGCCGCGCACGAGGTACACCGCATTGATGCGCTCCTCCGTGTTGGTGTTGGGGTTGAGCGCGGTCATGCCCGTTTTCAGCGTGCCGCGGCACACGCGCAGGTAGTTCATCTTTCCCACGAAGGGATCGACTGCCGTCTTGAACACTTGCGCGCAGAAGGGCCCGTCCTCGGTGGAGGGAATGCCGATGACCTTGTCCTGCGCCAGATCGAGCGCGGGCAGTTCGGCGCGTTCCTCCGCGTCGGGCAGGTATTTGACGATCTCGTTCATCAGGTTGATGACGCCCTTGTTTTGCAGGGCGCTGCCCGCCATGACGGGGATGACGTTGATGGCGAAGATGCCCTTGCGAATGCCGTGGATGGTGTCCTCGCGGGAGAGGAAGCCGTCCTCGAAGTACTTTTCAAGCAGCACCTCGTCGTTCTCCGCAGCCGTCTCCATGAGGGAGAGTTGCATGGTCTCCAGATCGCGGCGGTACTCCTCGGGCACGGGAATCTCCTCGGGGCCCGTTCCCGTGAAGCGGTAGGCAAGTCCCGTGAGGGCGTTCACGATGCCCGTCATCTTGTTGCCCTCCATCATGGGGATCTGAATGGGCGCGATCTTGCCCTTGTATTTTTCCTGCAACGCGCGCACGGTGCCGTGGTAGTCTGCATTCTCCTTGTCCATGCCGTTGATGAACACGACGAGCGGCTTCTTGCCCTTGAGGCAGAGGTTGATCGCCTTCTCCGCGCCCACCGTCACATTGCCGCCTGCGCCCGTCACAACGAGCGCCGCGCCGCTTGCGCGCATCGCCTCGTTAAATTCGCCTTCAAAATCATAAAATCCGGGAACGTCGATGAGGTTGAGCTTCACGCCCTTCCACTCGGTGTAGGCAACGGAGAGCGAGATGGAGATCTTGCGTGCGATCTCCTGCTCGTCAAAGTCGGATACGGTCGTGCCCGCGTCCGTCCTGCCCATGCGCTCGATCGCGCCGCCGTTGAAGAGCATCGCCTCCATGAGGGTGGTCTTGCCTTCTCCGCTGTGCCCGACGATCGCAACGTTGCGGATATTTTTTGCAGAAACACTCATAAATTTTTCCCCTGAAAGTTATTTGCGGCGCCGCCTTCTTGCAGCCCGCTGTTTTCATTATACCGCAAATTGGCGAAAAATCAAGACCAAATGCAAAAATAGTTGTTCAAAAACGAGAAAAAATATCGGATATTTGAACGAATGAAACAATTTTTTGGCGCGCGGGAACGCTTTGTGGAAACATACAAAAAAGCAGGACGGAAAAATCCATCCTGCTTTTTTGGTGTACCCGCTGGGGCTCGAACCCAGACTCGACGGCGTCGGAGGCCGTAATGTTATCCAATTACACTACGAGTACATATTGTAGCCTTCCCCTTCGGGAGGCGTATTGCGTTTTTACTGTCGGGGCTACTTCGGCGATGCGGGGCATCGCCTCGTGCGCCGCGGTCTTGGCAACGCCAAGGAAAAGCGTTGCCTTCGGTCACGAAATCGCCTTTTGAGTATGGCGATTTCTTAGTTCGCAGCCATGGCGAAGCCTCACAGGGGCTCTCGCCAGAACATGGCTGCTCACCGTCGGAGGCCGTAATGTTATCCAATTACACTACGAGTACAAATGCGCTACAATCAGTATTATAGCACATTCCGCCGAAAAATGCTTTATATTTTTGCCTGATTGTGGTAAAATATAGAAAAAATTTTCGTCGAGGCTACGGGCATGGAAAAGGGAACGGTCGTCATAGGCATGAGCGGGGGAGTGGATAGCTCCGTTGCTGCCTTGCTCCTCAAGGAGCAGGGCTACCGCGTCATCGGGCTGTTCATGCAAAATTGGGAGGAGCAGGACGCGAACGGCGCGTGCACGGCGGAGGAGGACTTCGAGGACGTGCGCCGCGTGTGCGGGCTCATCGACATTCCCTACTACACCGTCAACTTTGCCAAGCAGTACATGGAGCGCGTCTTTTCCTACTTCCTGCGCGAATACGAGGCGGGCAGGACGCCCAACCCCGACGTGCTCTGCAACCGCGAGATCAAGTTTGGCCCCTTCAAGCAGTACGCAAGGGAGCTGGGCGCGGACTTCATCGCCACGGGGCACTACTGCGGCATTTCGCACGAGGGGGGCGTGCATCGCCTGCTCAAGGCGAAGGACACGGGCAAAGATCAGACGTACTTCCTCAATCAGCTCACGCAGGCGCAGCTCGAGGGGGTGCTCTTCCCGCTTGCCGACCTCGAAAAGGGGCAGGTGCGCGCCATTGCAGAGCGCAACGGGCTTTCCACCGCGAAGAAGAAGGACTCCACGGGCATCTGCTTTATCGGCGAGCGCAACTTCCGCAAATTTTTGCAGCAGTACCTGCCCGCCCGCCCCGGCAAGATCGTCACGCTTGCGGGGGAAGAGGTGGGCGAGCACCTCGGGCTCATGTACTACACCCTCGGGCAGCGCAGGGGGCTGGACCTCGGCGGCAGGAAGGGGGAAGAGGGGCGTTGGTTCGTCGTCAAAAAGGACTTGGAGCGCAACATTTTGTACGTCTCCCACGGGGATGAAGCCCCCCTCTACACGGACGGCTGCCTCGTCTCGGGCATGAACTACATTCCCTTCGAGGGCGCGGAGCACACCTTCCGCTGCACGGCAAAACTGCGCTATCGGCAGAGCGAACAGGCTGTCACCGTCACCA
>CALVTZ010000052.1 GCA_944363255.1 uncultured Clostridia bacterium | reverse complement strand
AGCGCCTGATACACGCGCGAAAAGCCGGGAAGATCGCCAAACTGCTGCAAGAAGGTGCGCTCCGTGATGCCCTTTACGGCGAGATACACGGCAACGCACCGCACGAGCGCCTCCTGTTTTCGATAGTAGCTGCGCGGCGAACATGCAAGCTGCAGCGTGCCCTTTCCCGTGCGAAAGTAGCGGTAGGCAAGCAGGGCGCGCTCCTCGCAGGAAAACCCGTCGAGCATCTCGCCGAGCATCGCCTTCAACGCGCGCAGCCGCCGCCCCGCGTCCAGCTCTTTGACAACGCCCGCCGCATCCTCTTCCGCCCCCAGCTTTGCGCGATAGGAGAGCGCGGCGCGGTTTGTTGCGCTCTGCTCTGCAGCCTCGGCAAAGGCGATGAGGCGCGGATACGCATACAGCAGAACTTTTGCGTATTCATACATCTTTCTCTCATTCCCCGAACAAAATTACAAACATTTGTTTGTATTCTTATCATAGCATACAAATATGACAGACGGGAGCGTGTATGCCGCGCTTTTTCTGTTGCACGGAAAAAAATTTTTTTGAGCGATAGAAGTTGTCATTTACGCGCGCGCGTGCTATAATAATGTTATGAGAATACAAAAGATCGTGCCCATCGCCCTCTCGCTCCTTGTGATGGCGGGGGTTGCCGCAAACGGCGCCGCAGTCACGGCGCAGGCAGAAGAGAATATGCTATTGTCGGAAGAGACGGTCTCCCTCACCGCGGAGAACGCCGATCTCTTTTTGCCCGAAAGTTACGAACAGTACCTTGAACTCAACGATCCCTCCGATGTGGCGTTTTCCGAACACTACATTGCGGTGGCGGACGGAAGCACCCTCTACCTGTATGACCGCGTTGCGGGCAGCTACACCTCCTACACCCACACGGGCAATGTGCAGAAGGTGCAGTTCTCCTCGGACGAGACGCTCTACTTCTCCGACGACGCGCGCGATATGGAACTTTACTCCCTCTCCCCGCTCGACCTTTCGGCGGGCGCGACGCCCACGGGCGTGCACTGCGTCTCCTTCCTCATCTCGGGCGACACGCTGTACACGGCGAGCGGAGCAGAGGCGCAGAAGGGCTTCTATGCCTACAACCTCACCTTGCTCCCCGGCGCCGTGACCGAACTGCAATCCAACGTCGCCATCAGCGGAACGCCCTCCCTCGCCTTTTGGCGGGGCAATCTCCTCGGCATTCCCAATCAGACTGTCTACGAATTTCCCGCAGCGGGCGGGCAGTACCGTATGTACCAGCTCTCGCAGGCACCCGAGGACACCTTGGATCTCTCCTCCGTCGCCGTGTATCGCGACGCGCTCTACTACACCGCGCGCAACGGCCTTTACCGCTACAACGGCGGGGAGAGCGTCACGCTCATCTGGGCGGGCGAGGATGTGCACGGGCTCACCGTGTATGACGACAGCCTGTACTGCGTGCAGGGCAAGGCGGTGTTGAAGCTCGCCATCGACGGCGACAACGTGCAGAAGGCGGGCTATGAGATCACCTCTGCCTCCGCCTCCGAAAACCGCATTGCGCAGGCGACGGACAGCGCGCGGGCGGGCAACATTGTCGTCACGGCGGACGCGGGCAACAAGCGCGTCTCCATCTACGACCGCACGACGGAAGAATACAGCACCGTCTCCTGCCCCGATCCTGACTTCGCCCCCACCGCGGTGGCGACGGACGGCGACCTCATCGCCGTGGCTTCGGGCGACAAGATCTACACCTTCCACTATGGGGAAGAGAGCACGGGCGAAGGGCGCACCCCGGACAATTCGGGCGCGAACATCGTGAGCCTCGCCTGTCTGTACGGCGAGGTGTACTACGTGACCAACAACAATATGCACGGCAGGCTGGGCGGTTCCAGCACGGCGCGCGGAGAAAACGGCACCCCCGTCTCCCTCGCCGCCAACCTGTACGGCGACCTGTTTGTGCTCTATCAGAGCGGGAAGGTATTCGCCTACACGGAGGACACGTTCTCCATCAAGAGCGTGAGCGGCACCGCGCTCGAACTCACCCTTGCGTCCCCCTCCAAACTGCGCTCTGACTTCGAGGGCAACCTCTACTATCTCGACGGGGGCGCGCTCAAGAGCTTTGTGCGCGCGGGCGAGACGGGCGGCACCGTCAAGACGCTCGCAACCATTCGCGGCGACAGCTTTGTGTACGGCGCGGGCGGGGCGGCTCCCCTCTCCTTCGCCCTCGGCTTTGAGGACGACGAGGTGTACTTCCTCTTTGGAAACTACGTGGTGCGCAGCGAGGCGAACACCCTTGCCGCCATTCCCTCCCTCAACGAAATGCCACTTGGCAGCACGAAGGAGGACACCTTCTCCGCGCACGCGGCGGACGAGCTCATCGTCACGCTGCCTGCAAAGTCGGTGGGCATTCGCACCTCGCTCGAAGAGCTGAAGAGCACGGAGAGCGGCTTCTACCCCTTCCACGGCTACTTCCGCACGGAGGAGGAAAAGACGGGCGTTCTGCTCGCCCGCACGGAGGCGTACCTGCTCGTCGCCTTCTTTGAAGATCTCGAATACTCCGTGAGCGTGTTCCGCGCCTCCGAAGACGTCACCCTCACGAGCGGCGGCTTTGCGCCCGCGCACGAGAGCAAGTTCCTCACGAACGACGTCTCCGCCTACTACGCGCCCGCCCTCACGAACGCACTTGCGGCAGAGCGGCTTCCCCGCGGCAGCCGCGTGAGCGTGCTGGGCTACCTCGACGCGCCCGACTACCGCTATGCCATCGTCACCATTGAGGGGGCGGAAGGCGAACAGCGCGCGCAGGCGGGCTACTTTATCCCCGCCTCCTTCCTCACCTCCGTCGATCCCGCGGGCGAGAGCTCGCACGGCTACACGCTGGGCTATATCAAGGCGGGCAGCACCGTCACGCTGGAGAGCGGCGAAGAACTTGTGCTGGAAGAGCGCGTAGAGGCGCGCCTTTCCAAGAATGCAGACGGCAGCTACACCGCGCGCTTTGCATACCGCGGCGAAGAGTACGTGGGCAGCGTTGCGGCAAGCGACGTCTACCGCGGCGAATCGGACGCACTGCGCATCAGTCTGATGGTGTGCCTTGGCGTGCTCGCCCTCGTCATCGTGGGGCTGTATGTTTGGTTCTTTCCCCGCAAAAAATAAGGACAGGTCTTGACTTTCCCGTCAAGGTATTGTACAATAAGGAAAAATATCATATAAGAGGAACAGCTATGGCAACTTATCTTTCCCCGCTCACGCTGCAGCGGGCAGACCCCTACCTTTGCAAGTACAACGGCGTCTACTACTTCACGGGCACCTGCCCCGAGTATGACAAGATCGAACTGCGCGCTTCCAAGACGGTGAACGGCGTGGCGACCGCGCCCGCCAAGACCATTTGGACGGCGCACAAGTCGGGCGAAATGGCAAGCCATATCTGGGCACCCGAACTGCACTATATCATGGGCAAGTGGGTGATCTACTTCGCCGCGGGCGAACTGCCCGACGTGTGGAAGATCCGCCCCTACACCCTCATCTGCACGGGCGACGATCCCATGAAGGACGAGTGGGTGGAGGGCGGCATGATGCAGCCCTCAGACGGCGATCCCTATTCGTTTACAGACTTCTCGCTGGATATGACGGTGTTCGAGCACAAGGGCAAGTGGCTCACCGTGTGGGCGCAGAAGGTGGGCATGGTAAACGGCATCTCCAATTTGTATATTGCAGAGCTGGAATCCCCCACCAAGCTCAAGACGGTGCAGGTGCTGCTCACCACGCCCGACTACGATTGGGAACGCGACGGCGGCTTCTGGGTGAACGAAGGCCCCGCCGTGCTCAAGCATGACGGCAAGATCTTTATCACCTTCTCCGCCTCGGCAACGGGCGCGTGCTACTGCATGGGCATGATGACGGCGAGCGAGGAGGACGACCTGCTCGATCCCCGCGTGTGGAAGAAGAGCCGCTATCCCGTGCTCAAGACGGACGAGTCGCTCAAGGTGTACGGCCCCGGGCACAACTGCTTTGTGGTGGGCGACGAGGGCGAACAGCTCACGCTGCTGCACTTCCGCAACTATGAGAAGATCCAGGGCGATCCCCTTGACGACCACAACCGCCACGCACACGTGATGAAGGTGACCTTTGACAAGGAGGGCGCACCCGTGTTCAAGCTGAACAAGGACGAGCTGTACAACACCCCCTTCGAGAACGAAGTGCAGAAGAACATCAACGACTGAGTGAACGAAAAATACCCGACGCCCGTCGGGTATTTTTTTATGCCGCTCTCAAGCCTTCCCCTTCCCACCCACTCCAAGCCTTCCCCCTGGGGGGAAGGTGTCTGCACACAGCCCCACCCCAAGCCTTCCCCTTGGGGGGAAGGTGTCTGCGCACAGCCCCACTCCAAGCCTTCCCTTTGGGGGGAAGGTGTCTGCGCACAGCCCCACCCCAAGCCTTCCCCTTGGGGGGAAGGTGTCTGCACACAGCCCCACCCCAAGCCTTCCCCTTGGGGGGAAAGTGTCTGCGCAGCAGACGGATGAGGGGTTTCCCCTTCCCAACCATCAAAAAAAGTGACCGTGCAAACCTGCACAGTCACTTTTTTGTTGGAAGCGGAGCGTTCCGCCCCCTTCATGCCATTGTCTGCGGCGCGGCGTATGCGCCCAGTTATTTTTAGAACTTCGCGCTCACATGCACGCCCACTTCGCTGCCGAGGGCATCACCCAAGTTGATGGTGATATCGTCGTACACATACTGCAAGGTCACAACCACATTTGCGTACTTCCAGCCGCTCGAAAATACTCCGCTGTTCTTGGAGAAGTCTTTGGAATGCGTTATACCATCGTACCTCTCAACTCGTTCCGTACTGTCACTTTTTGCAGCATAAGCGCCATCGTCGTCAAAATATGCGCGGTAGTTGAGCGTACCCTCAGCCTGTTCTGCAAAGGCGCCCACGAGCTTTCCTCCGCTCACTTTTACCGCGAAGGTGTGACCATACCCGGCAAAAAAATTACCAGACTTATTCTTACTCGTGATCTCAACGCCGAAGGTCGTTGTCCAAAGCGCTTCCACCGTATAATTTGCCTTCTCTTCGCCCACGGTAGGCTCGAGGGTGGTAACGCGCTTCCAGCTCTCCCCTTCCTTCATGAACCAGCCGAGGAAGGTGTGCCCTGCGTTTGTTGCCGTGACTTCGGGAAGTCCGATCGTCTCGCCAAACTGCAGACCGAACTGGCTGTAGCTTGCGCCGTTGTAATCAAAGGCAATGTCGCTCTTGAGCGTTACGGTATCGAGGTTGTAGCCCGCCGTGAAGGACGCGCTGCCCTCTGCAATGTCGAAGCTCTTCCACGCTGCGCCTTCGGGTGCTACGGGCAACGTAATGGTGCTCTCTGTCGCAGCAACCGTCGTGTTCAGCTTGATCTCGTTGCAGACGGTAACAAGGATCTGTGCACCGTAGCGCATCATCACGCTCTTTTCAAAGCCGCCCGCCGCGTTCGCCGTCCAGCTCCCATCGAACTGATATGCGCTCACAAAGGTGACCGTGCACTCCTCGCCAAGGTACACAGGCGAGACGGTGGTGTTGCCCACGATCTCCACGCGCTGCCATGCGGCGGAGTAGTGCTCCTTTTGAGGAACGACAATGCCATTCTTTTCGGCAAGCTCATCAGAGAACTTTCTGTCGTCAAAGGTATCGAAGGGACAATCTCTGCGCACGCCCTCGACCTTGCCGACCTCACCGCCCATCTCGTCGACGAAGGTGACGGTGTAGATATCCAGCGAGACGCACGCACCCGCCGTGCTCGTAACGGTGTGGCTGCCCAGCTTGAAGGTCATGGTGAGTTCCACGCCGCCGTACGCCGCCTTCTTGCCGCTATAATCACCAGAGAATTTGCCGCTGTTCATGTCATTCTTCACGAAGGTGCCAACGCCCGCTTCGTCGTAGGTTACGTCGATGACCGCCTTGTTCCCGGGGTTGTCAAAGTCTCCGTCTGCGCCACGGATGATGAACTCTGCCTCCGCAGACTTGGAGCCCGTGAAGATCTCACTGCTCATGCCGCTCATGGGCTCGCCGCCCGTGACGGAGCCTGCAATGTTGTAGCGCTTGCCGCCCATGAAGTCCGTCGTCGTGAAGGAATTGATCTCCACGTCGATCTCGCTGATCCAAACCGCCCAGATCTCTGCGCCGTCCAGCGCGCTCACGTCGGTCACGTCCTGCCAAGCGCCGTCCTTCTTCGTCCACCAGCCGAGCTGCTGATAGCCCGCCACCGTGGGCGCAACGTTCAGCGTATAGGTATCGTTGAAGGACTGCTCCATGAAGTAGCCGTTCTTGGTAATGTCGAACTCGGAACCGTCGTAGTAGGCGTCGCTGTACAGCTTCACCGTAACGGTGTTGTCCTGCCAATATGCGTAGTAGGTGACATCCGCAAGAATGTGCTCTACGCGCTCCACCTTCTCGCCCGCAGCTTCGTCGGGCTTGACGGTCGTGGCGTTCTCCTGCGCGTAGAATCCCTTGAACCAATAGCCGGGAAGGTTGCCGAGGCTATCGGGCAGGACGGCTGCCCCGTCGTAGGTGTACACTACGCGCTTGACGAACGCGTCGTCCTCCGCCGTGTAGCCCTCGTATGCCATCTCGCTGACGAAGGTGACGGTGTATGTATTGGGGGTGTAGACCGCCGCAATGCGCGCCTCGCCCGTGACAACGTAGCCAAGCTCTGCATTCACGTTCTGCCAGCTGCCCGTATAGCCCGTCTTGGGCGCGACTGCGGGGATCTCCTCCGCCGCGATCACTTCGCCCTCGTGACGGTTGAGGACAATTTCGGTGCCGTCCTCCTGCACGAATACGATGTCGTACCCCTTCTCCTCCCAAACGGCGGTGTATGTTGCGTTGTCCGCCACGTTGGGAATGGAAGTATAGATGGTGTCGCCCGCTGTGCCGCGGAAGCCGCGCAGAATGTAGGTGACGCCCTCCGCCTCGTACTCGAGGTTGCTCTCAAGCGCGACGTCGGAATCATAGGTGAAGCGCACGACCTTGCGATAGATGGTGCCCGCCTCCGTTGTGACGGCGGCAAAGCCCTCCATCTGCACGCTGCTCTCCAGCGTCACTTCATACACGTTTGCCGTGAAGAGCGCGTTGATGGTCATATCGCCCGTCACCGTGCCGCTCTGATCCCAGCCCGCGAACGTGTAGCCCGTGCGCACAGGATCTGCGGGGAAGACGATCTCATCGCCGTAGTGAAAGGTCTGCTTTTCGATCTCGCCGTCCGCGCCCATGAAGGTGACGGTGTAGTCGATATCCTCCCACTGCGCGGTGAGCGTGGTATTTGCAAGGATCGCCTTCATGTCCTCGCCCGTCTTGTACACCTTGCCCGAAGCGTCTGCAAAGCCCGTGATGCGCTTTTGAATATCTTCGCCGAAGGGCAGCGTGAACTCCGTGCCATACACGTATTCCGCCGTGTACGTCCACTTGCCGTTCACCTGCTGCCAGCCCGCCACTTCGCGCTCGCTCTCAAAGGTGATAACATAGCGGTTGGGCGTATAGGTCGCCGCGATCTGTCTGTTTTCGGGAATGCGCCCGCCGATGTCGTTCCATACGAGCGTATAGCCCTTCTGCTCGTAAGCGGTAAGATCGGGATAGACGAGGTCCGCATACAGCTCGCGCGTGGTCGCGTCGAAGCAGACGAACTGCGAGCTGATCTTGTTTCCTGCGAGCATATAGCTGATTTCTGCGAACTCGCCGTCGAGATAGGTGATGCCCGCCCACTTGACGTCGTGCGCCTCCTTGAGCTTCTTGCTCATGGCGCCCTCCAAAAGGTCTGCAATGTCCGTCGTCACGTCCTTGACGCCCTCGTCCATCACGCCCATGGGGTTATGGTAGGTGAGCTTGCTTTCCACCGTCATCGAAAGCCCCGTCATGCTCATGCCCGTATTGAGCTCGAGATTGCGCAGCTTGCCCTCTGCGTCTGCGCGCATGGTGATATCGATATTTTTGAGCACGCCGCCCGTGAGCGCGCCGCCGTTCATGGAGAACTTCCAGCTGTTGCCCGCGCCGCTCGGCGTATAGGTGTAGCCCGCAAGCAGGTTCCTGAGCGTGCCGCCGTGGTCGTCGCCGATGATATTCACCGTATCGAACTTGATGTCCTTGAGCATATCCACGACAGAGCTGTTCATGTTGAACATGAAGCCGATCTGGTTGAAGAGATCGCCGCCGAAGTTGCTGAGCGGCATTGCGCGGTAGCGCACTTCGGGCGCAGGAAGCCCCTTGCCGTCTGCATTCGTCGTCTGCGTGCGCTTGATATACACCATGCCGTTCTTGCCCGTGAGGTCGACCACGGTGTTGCCGTTGATGACGGTGATGCCAAGCTTCTTGAGCGCGTCATACTCAAAGCGCACATTCACGCCGATGACGCCCTCCTCGTCGATGGAGATGGAGAAGGCGACCATGCGAATGTTGACGCCCACATTGATGCCGAGCGCCGAGAGATCAAGGTCGATATAGCCGTCGATATAGAAGTTGGAGTTGAGCACATAGTTGTGCTGCGCCTGCTCGCCCGAGATGACCTCGCCGTCCACGGCGTGCGTTGCGCTGCGCGCGATGGTGCGAAGCAGCGATGCAAGCCCCGTCACGTTGAGGTAATTTCCCGAGACGGTCGCGGGCGTCACCGTCTCATAGGCAAAGCCTGCATTCAGGGAGATGGTGTCCGTTCCGCTCACGAGGTTGCCCATGCCCAGCATGGTGAGCTTGCCGTCTGCACCCTTGCCCAGCGTGAGGGCGAACGTCCCCTCTGCGCCAAAGAGCGCCTTGCCGTTGAGCCCCACTTCGAGGCGGTCGCTCGAGACGGTGATATAGTCGATGAAGTTCTTGCGCGTGACTTCCGCCCCGTCCTCTGCGGGTGCAAAGGAGGGAAGCGAAGGCAGGCGAAGTCCGGGAAGGATGGTCTGCGCGTTTCCGCTGAGAATGTCGGAGATCATCACCTTGAGGCTTGCGCCCAGCCCCTTGAGCTGCCCCACTTCCTCCTGCGAAAGCCACTTGAGCAGCATGAAGTCGTTGAGAATGCCGCTGTCTACGCCCAGCATCGCGCAGCCGCTCGAGAGCAGCGTCATGAGCTCGCTTGCGGGAGCGTACAGCAGAATGGGATCGCGCTTGGAATCGCCCACCGCACGCTTGGAGAGGGAGACGAACACGTCAAGCTCGCCGTTCTTTGCCCCGCCCATGTCCGAATCGAGCAGGGTGAGGTCGACGTACATACTCTCGTCCAGATCGGTCGCCGCAACGAG
>CALVTZ010000051.1 GCA_944363255.1 uncultured Clostridia bacterium | reverse complement strand
GGTGCTCACCTGACACACGCCCCCGCCCGTGCCCGCGACGTACTCCCCGCCCACGATGACGGGGGCGGGCAAAAAGCCGTTTTCCGCCGTTCGCTTGCCCACGCATTCGTTGAAGGAGAGGAGCTGCCCGGGGGCGATCACGCTGCCCGAGAGCCGCTCCGCCGCCAAACGGATGTTGTGCGCGCGGGCGGCATTTCCCCCGTCGAACGCCGTCTCAAAGGCGGAAAGCAGCTGCGTTCGCGCGCGCAAGTCCGCCTCCGTGACGCGCGGGCGCACCCCGCGCACGTGCAGCGTGACCGCACCCTCCCCCACCTTCAGGGCGCGAAGCGCCTCCCGTTGCAGGCGGGCGTAGTCGCAGCACACCCCCTCCCGCTCCCGCGCATAGGAAAACCCCTCCGCCGTGAAGGTGAGCGCGGCGTCCACGGGCGGGCGGGCATTCTGCGCGCAGATGGCAAAAAGCTGCTCCTCCAGATCCACGACCACGCGCTCGACGGACGCGGTGAGCTGCGCCCCCTTCCCCGCCTCTTTGACGAGTTTTTTCACGTTATCCGTGAAGGAAAGGTGCGGATATTGCAATACGTATTCGCCAAACGGTGCCTTGATGGTGAGCGGCGCAAGCTCGCTTGCGATGCGCTCGCGCACCGCCTTTTCCGCCTCGGCATAGGACATACCCCCCACGTTCACGCCGTTGATACACACGCCCTCGCGCACCCTGCCCGCCGCGCCGAGGCAAAAAAAGAAGCTCCCCGCAAGGAGGAGCGCCAAAACTCTTTTTCTCTTGTTCATCCTCGCCCCTTAAGACGGGATCCCGAGCGCCGCGAGCAACCGCTCGTCCGCCTCAAAGCGGGGAAGCCCCACCGTGCGCCCCCTGCCCAGCACGTGAAAGTCCGAGCCGCCCGATACGAGCAAGCCGTGCTCCTTCGCAATGCGCAAAAAGTATGCCGTCTCCTCCTCAGTATGCGTGGAGTGATAGCATTCTATGCCATCCAGCCCCGCCTCGACCAGCGTGCGAATGACGCCGCGGCGCGCCTCCTCCCCCATGCGGATGCGGGCGGGGTGGGCGAGCACCGCAATGCCGCCCGAGGCGTGAATGACTTCGACCGCCTCCAGCGGCGTGGGACGGCACAGCCCCGAGAAGGCGGGCTTGCCCCGTTCGAAGTACCTCTCGTACAGCGCGCCGTAGTCCTCCGCTCCCAGCGCGCGGGCATACGCCTTGACGACGTGCATGGTGTGCAGGGGCGCGCTCTTTTTCTCGTGCAGCGCCTCTGCGTCCTCCAGCGTGAGGGAGAGGGAAAAGAGCTTGTTTGCCCGTTCGATCATGTCCGCCGCCCGCACGCGTGCGCCCTCCCACCGTGCGGCGAGAAAGCGCTCGTACGCCTGTCCGCGCACGCAGTTGAGCCCGAGCACGTGCACCTTTTGCGGGGTGTAGGAGGAGACTTCCCACCCCTGTACGAAGGTGAGCCCGCACGCGCTTGCCGCGGCGCGCTTTTCCTCCTCCCCCTCCATGCTGTCGTGATCGGTGAAGGCGAGCAGCTGCACGCCCGCCTCCCGTGCAAAGCGCGCGACTTCCAAGGGGGTATGACCGCCGTCCGAATAGACGGTGTGCAAGTGAAGATCTGCCCTCATGGTATGAGCTTTCCCTCCCGAATTTTCATCCTGTTGCTCTCCCTGCCGTAGAGCACGCGCTCCAAGTGCGTGCAGGTGAGGATGCACTGCACCCCCTGCACCCTGCCCACTAGCTTCTTCCTGCGGGCGAGGTCGAGCTCACTCATCACATCGTCCAGGATGAGCACGGGCGCCTCCTGCGAGAGCTCCTTGAAGATCTCCACTTCGGCAAGTTTCAAGGCGAGGGCGGCGGTGCGCGCCTGTCCCTGCGAGGCGTACCCGCGCGCGTCTGCGCCGTCGATGCAAATTTTGATGTCGTCGCGGTGCGGCCCCACCGTGGTGAAGCCCAGCCTGACGTCCCGCTCGTAGGCGCGGCGCAGCTCGTGGAGCAGCTTTTCGCGAATGCCACCCTCGTCGTCGGGATACTCCCCCTCCTGCGCGAGCGTGAGCGCTTCCCCGCCATCCGTGAGGTAGGCGTGCGCGTCGGCGGCGAGCGGCGAGAGCCGCCGCAAAAATTCACGGCGAAAGTAGACGATGCGCGCCGCGTACAGCGAGAACTGCTCGTCCCACACGGGCAGCGTCTCCATGATGAGGGGCACGTCCTTACCCTTCAAGAGGTTATTGCGCTGGTCGAGGATCTTCTGAAAGCGCTGCAAAGCAGAGCAGTAGGCGCGCGAAGTCTGCGAGATGGAGAGGTTGAGAAAGCGCCGCCGCTCGTCCGGCCCGTCCTGCACGAGGCGCAGTTCCCCGGGCGAAAAGAACACGCTGTTCATATTGCCCACGAAGTCCACCACCCGCGCCACCTTGCTGCCGTTTACGCGCAGTTCGCGCTTGTTTTCGTAGATCTCCGCCTCCAGCGTGACCGCCCCGAAGCGCGTGTCCGCTTCCCCGAGGAGATAGGCGGAGGGTGCGCCGCGGCGAATGAGCTGGCGTTCGCTGCGAATGCGCAGGGGCGTGCCCGTGCACAGGTAGAACACCGCCTCTGCACAGTTGGTCTTGCCCTGCGCGTTTTTCCCCGTGAGGACGTTGAGCCCCTCCGAAAAGGCGAAGGTCTCCTCCTCATAATTTCTGAAATTGCGCAGCGTCAATTTTTTTATGACCATTTTGTCCTGATTTTGCCCGAAAACACTTTCTTTTTGAGCGGTTTTGTATTATAATCTTAAAAAGAAGTACGACTTTATTATACCAAAAATACGCAAAAAGTGAAAGCGTTTGAGAGGGTAAAATGACGGAAAAGACGCAATTTGAATTTTTGTGGGAGAAGATCCGCGAGCGGGCAAAGCTGCTCATCAATCCCATCTCCTACTCCGCCTTCATCGAGAATCTCATTCCCGTGGACGTTGTCAACCGCAAGATCGTGTTAAAGGCGGAGACCGAGCTCACGGCAAAGCAGGTGATGACGAGCCACGCGAATAAGATGCGCGAGGCGATCGCGACCGCAGACGTGGGGCTTGCCGACTTCATCATCGTGGTGGACGGCAGCGAGGAATACACCCTCAACGAGATGCCCGACGCCGTGGAGGAGACGCCCGTCGTTCTCGACAAGCGCTACACCTTTGATTCCTTCGTCGTGGGCTCCTCCAACAAGTTCGTGTACGCGGCGGCAAAGTCCGTTGCGGAGGCGCCCGGGGAGAACTTCAACCCCCTCTATATCTACGGCGGCACGGGGCTGGGCAAGACGCACCTCATGCAGGCGATCGCCAACGAGATCGCCGTGAAAAAGCCCACGCTCAAAGTCATCTACACGACGAGCGAGAAGTTCCTCAATGAGTATGTAGACAGTATGTACGGCAAGAAGGGTTCGGGGCGCGAGGCGGATTCCCGCTTCCGCAACCGCTACCGCAACGTGGACGTGCTGCTCATCGACGACATTCAGTTCTGGGCGGGCAAGTACGGCGTGCAGGAGGCGTTCTTCCACGCCTTCAACGAGCTGTTCACCCAGCACAAGCAGATCGTCATCTCCTCCGACTGTCCCGCAAAGGATCTCACCACGCTGGAAGAGCGGCTGCGCACCCGCTTCGAGGGCGGACTGATCGCCGACATTCAACCGCCCGATCTCGAGACGAAGATCGCCATTTTGAAGCGTAAGGCGCTTGAAAAGAAATACGTTGTGCCCGATGAGGTACTTGCCTTCCTCGTGCGCAATTCGGACAACAACGTGCGCACCCTCGAAGGACGGCTGAACACCGTGATCTTTGCAAGCAAGCTGCACGAGGAGCCCATCTCCTTAAAGCTCGCCGCCACCGCGTTGCAGGAATCCATCAACACCGAGGAGCAGGAGGAGATCACGCCCGAGGCGATCGTCCGCGCCACGTGCAGCTACTTCTCGCTGAACAAGAGCGACCTCGTGGGCAAGAACAAGCGGCAGGAGCTGGTGCGCGCACGGCAGATCTGCATCTACCTCATCTGCGATATGCTCACCCTTCCCCTCGTCTCCGTGGGCAAGCTGATGGGCGGGCGCGACCACTCCACCATCATCTACGCGCGCGACAAGATAGCAGAACTCATGCGCGTGAACGACGCCGTGCTCAAAGAGGTGAACGACATCAAGAGCGCGGTGCTCAAACAATAAACTGACAACGACTTTTCCCGCACCCGTTTGCGGGAAAATTTTTAGACGGGAGGGGGCGCGCGGCGCAGCTTTCCGCAAACTCTTACACGACAGGCGACTATGCAGCAATTTTTGGAAGGACAATATGACGCCGTGGTCATCGGCGCGGGACACGCGGGGTGCGAAGCCGCCCTCGCGCTTGCACGCACGGGACAAAGGACGGTGATGCTCACCCTCAATTTAGACAGCATCGGCTTCATGCCCTGCAACCCCTCCGTCGGCGGCACGGCAAAGGGGCATCTGGTGCGCGAGATCGACGCATTGGGCGGGGAAATGGGCATCGTTGCCGACAGGTGCGCCCTGCAATACCGTATGCTCAACCGCGGCAAGGGCGCGGCGGTGCAGTCGCTGCGCGCGCAGACGGACAAGAACCGCTACCACACGGAGATGAAGCGCGTGCTCGAACACACCCCCAACCTGCGCATTTTGCAGGGGGAGGCAGCCGACATTCTCACGGAGGAAGGCAGGGTGACGGGCGTTGTCACCTCGTACGGCGGTGTGATCGCCTGCCGCGCCGTGGTCGTTGCAACGGGCGTGTATCTCAACGCGCGCACCATCACGGGCGAAGTTGTCGCGGAGGCGGGGCCAAACGGCTTTGCCCGCGCCACCCTGCTCACGCAGGCGCTCGTGCGGCTTGGTTACAGCGTGCGCCGCTTTAAGACGGGCACCCCCGCCCGCTTGGACGGAAGAACGGTGAACACTTCCCCCTTGAGCATACAACCAGGCGAGGAGGTATACCCCTTCTCCTTCCTCACAAAGGGCGTGCCCCCCGTCTCTAAGCAGACGCCCTGCTACCTCACCTACACGAATGCGCAAACGCACCAGGTCATCCTGCAAAATCTCGACCGCGCCCCCCTCTACAACGGCGCCATCTCCTCGACGGGCCCGCGCTACTGCCCCTCCATTGAGACCAAGGTCGTGCGCTTTGCAGACAAGGAGCGCCACCAGCTCTTTTTGGAGCCAGAGGGCGCAGACACCACCGAGGTGTATGTGCAGGGCTTGTCCACCTCCCTTCCCCACGACCTGCAAAAGCAAATGTACCGCACCGTGGAGGGCTTGGAGGAATGTGAGATCGTGCGCTACGCCTACGCCATCGAGTATGACTGCATCGACACGCTCGACGTGCTGCCCACCCTCGAATTCAAGCGGGTGGAGGGGCTGTACACGGCGGGGCAGGTGAACGGCACGAGCGGCTACGAAGAGGCGGCGGCGCAGGGGCTGATGGCGGGCTTGAACGCCTCCCTCAAGCTGCGCGGGCTGCCCCCGCTCATTCTCAGGCGGGACGAGGCGTACATCGGCGTGCTCATCGACGACCTTGTGACCAAGGGCACGGACGAGCCCTACCGCATGATGACCTCGCGCGCGGAGTACCGCCTCACGCTTCGACAGGACAATGCCGACGTGCGCCTCACCAAGATCGGGCGGGACGCGGGGCTTGTGGACGATGAACGCTATGCCGCCTTCCTCGCCCGCATGAAGATGCGCGAGGAGACGCTCGTCCTGCTCAACACGCGCGCCGAACAGCAGGCGGCGGACGCGCTCGTGCAGGCGCACGGCTTCCCCCCGCTCACGGGCGGCATCACCTACGAGGGGTTGCTGCGCCGCGGCATCCCCCTCTCCGCCCTCGAGGCCGCCTTCCCCATCCTGCAAGATGTCCCGCGCGACGTGAAGGACAGCTGCGAGACGGAGATCCGCTATGCGGGGTATTTGAAGAGCAGCCGCGAGCAGATCGAACGGGCGAAGCGCATGGAGGAAAAGCCGCTGCCCGCGGACATCGACTATCACGCCATTGAGGGCTTGCGGTTGGAGGCGCGGGAAAAGCTCGACCGCATTCGTCCCCTCAATTTGGGACAGGCGGAGCGCATCTCCGGCGTCTCCCCCGCCGACATCGCCGTACTCATGATCTATCTCAGCATAAAGTAACAAGAGCGCCCCGCCGTTTGCAAACGGCGGGGCGTGATTTTTGCATACGAATGAAAGATCATAGCCCTTCGAGCTCGTCGAGGGTGAGCGAGAAGGCGGGGATGAAGTGCTCGAAGAAGTAGTCCACGGAGCGCATCTCCATCCGCTCGAGCGCGGCGCGAATGGACTTTTCTGCCTCGCCGAACTCACGGTTTCCCGCGCGCTGTTCTTCCAGGCACTTGATATAGGCGGAGAGCTTGTCGGCAGCTTTGACGAACTTGTACTCCGCGCTCTCCTTGTCTGCCTGCATGAAGGGGTAGATCTCCCCCTTGACTTCGGGCGGGAGGGTGTCTGCGATCTTCTCCACGGCGCGCTCCTCCAGCTTGGCGTATTCCCCGTGGATGCTGCTGTTGAAGTACTTCACGGGCGTGGGCATATCCCCCGTCATCACCTCGCTCACCTCGTGATAGAGGGCGTAAAGCACCACCTTTTGCGCATCCACTTCCCCGCCGTACACGCCGCGCTCGATGGCGCACAGCGCGTGCGCAAGCACGGCAACGGAGTGGGAGTGCTCCATGATATTTTCCTCGCGCGTGGAGCGCATGAGCTGCCAGCGCTTGATAAACTTCATTCTGTCAAGATAAGCATAAAATTTTTCCATAATGACCTCTTTTTATGATTATACTACAAATGCCGCAAAAAAACAATTGACTTTTGCCCCATTTTACGCTATTATTGTGAATACAAAAAATGAATATCCGTCACGGGTGCTGTAACAAGCTGAGATCATACCGTTTGAATCGGACAAGGTAATCCTTGCACGAAAGAACAGGAGGAATAGAAGTATATTCGCCCGCGTTTTGCGGGCGTTTTTTTGCGGTTCCGACGGATAACAGGAGGTTTTATGTTTCTCAATTCCCTGCTCGAAGTGAGCGAAAAGACGACTGACATCGTCATGTGGGTGTCCGTCGGCGCGTGCGTGCTGCTGTTTGGCATCATCGCCGTCATCTGCATCAAGGGCAAGAAGCACTACGATGCAAAGCACATTGCCTTTGCGGGCATCTGCCTGGGCGTATCCGTCGCCCTCTCCTTTGCGAAGGTCTCCCCGCTCATGTACGGCGGCTCCATCACCTTTGCAAGTTTCGTGCCCGTGCTCATCTACACCTATGTGTACGGCCTTGCAGACGGCTTCCTCGTGGGCATCATCTTTGGACTGTTGAACTTCATCACGGGCCCCTACATTCTCACGCCCGCGACCTTTATTCTGGACTACGTACTCGCGTTTGCCTCCATCGGGCTGATGGGCTTTGCGCGCAAGTTCACCAAGAAGGCGACCTTTAACGTGGTGCTGGGCACGCTGCTCGTGTACGTTGCCCGCTTCATCTTCCACCTCATCTCCGGCGTCATCTACTTCAACGAGAACGCCATCTGGGTGGAGCTCCCCGGCTGGGCATTGAGCAACGCGTTCGTCTATTCCTTTATCTATCAGTGCGTGTACATTCCCGCAGATTGCGCCATCAGCCTTGTCGCCATGTACCTGCTTGCAAAGTTCAACGTGCTGGATATGCTGGTGAAGATCATCACCCCCGCCTGGATGAAGAAGAAGGCAAAGGCAGGCGAGACGGCGCTCGTAACAGAAGGCGCGAGCGAGGAGCTCTCTGAGGTCGAGCTGCCCGCAGAGCAGGCGCAGCTTCCCGAGGGCGTGCAGCCTGTGACGGAGATCTTTGAAGAGGAAAAGCAGCCTGTAAGTAAGACTGATCCGAACGAGTAAATCGTCCTGAAAATACCCGCCGCACGGCGGGTATTTTTTTATGCAGCCCCATGCCATGCCCGCAAACCGCCGCGGCATGCCCCCCACCGCAATAAAAAAAGCGCACAAAAAAACCGCTGCGTTTGCAGCGGTTTTTTATCACGCAAATAAGTTACTTCTTCATAGCCTCGACCTGCTTTGCAACCTCTTCGGACAGGTCCTCGCTCTTCTTCTCCAGCCCTTCGCCGCGGACGAAGAAGCAGAAGCGCTTGAGCGTTGCGTCCTTCGCGGTAGCGAGCAGCTGCGCGATGGTCATCTTGTCGTCCTTGACGAACTTCTGATCCATGAGGCAGTTCTCCTCATAGAACTTCTTGATCTTGCCGAGCACGATCTTTTCTGCAATGTTCGCGGGCTTGCCCTCGTTGATGACTTCCTGCGTGAGGATCGCCTTCTCCTTCTCGATGGTCTCTGCGGAGACTTCGGCTGCCGTCATGTACTGAGGCTTTGCAAATGCAACGTGAAGGGCAACGTCGTGCGCAACTTCCTTCGCCTTGTCGCTTGCAGCGCCTGCGAAGTCGAGCATAACGCCCATCGTGCCGCCCATGTGGATGTACGTCTCCACGAAGCCCTCTGCCTCATACACGGAGAAGCGGCGCACGGAGATCTTCTCGCCGATGACACCGATCTGCTCCTGAATGAAGGTCTCCACCGTCTTGCCGCCCATATCGCTTGCAAGCAGCGCGTCAACGTCTGCGGGCTTGACCGCAGCGATCTGCTCTGCAACGGTGTTGACGAGCGCCTTGAACATATCGCCCTTTGCAACGAAGTCGCTCTCGCAGTTGACTTCCACGAGCACGCCCACGTTCTCCTTGACGAATGCGTACACAACGCCCTCGGCTGCGATCTTGGAAGCGCGCTTTGCAGCCTTGGCAATGCCGCGCTCGCGAAGAATGTCTGCCGCCTTGTCCATATCGCCGTCTGCGTCCACAAGCGCGCGCTTGCAATCCATCATGCCTGCGCCCGTCTGCTCGCGGAGCTTCATAACGTCCTTTGCCGTAAACTCTGCCATGTTCGTATTCTCCTTAAATGGTTATTCTGCTACTTCGTTTGCAACGACTTCCTCGATGTCCGTTGCAGGGGAAGCGGGAACTTCTGCCTCGACAACGGGCGTCTCGCCCTGGTTTGCCTCGATAACGGCGTTTGCGATGACGGAAGAGATGAGCTTGATCGCGCGGATCGCGTCGTCGTTGCCGGGGATGACGTGGTCGATGAGGTCGGGATCGCAGTTGGTATCGGTGATCGCGACGATCGGGATGTGCAGCTTGCGCGCTTCGGCAACGGCGATGTCCTCGTTATGAGGGTCGACGATGAACATGATGCCGGGCAGCGAACGCATATTCTTGATGCCGCCGAGGTT
>CALVTZ010000050.1 GCA_944363255.1 uncultured Clostridia bacterium | reverse complement strand
TTTTATCAAACGGGAACTACATTGACGGCACGGAGTTTTCCGCTGTCTTTGGAATCGGGTTCGGTTTCGAATGTAACCTTCTGACCTTCCTTCAACGTGCGGAATCCTTCTGTCTGGATCGCGGAGAAGTGTACGAAAATATCGTCCCCGCCCTCATCATTGGAAATAAAGCCGTAGCCTTTCCCGTCGTTGAACCACTTAACAGTTCCGTTCACCTTATTACCTCCTGTGGGTCGATTGTCGCAAAAAATGCGCACAATTTTCAACGCCTTTTTCATTATAACAGCGTTTTATACCATTGTCAATACCCACACATAAAAATTTTTACGCATTTTGCAAATATTTTTCAATAAGCCGAGCGGTATTTGTTGTAAATACACCGAGTTCTTCGGGGGAAAGCGCCTTATAATTCATGCGCGCGAGCAGGTAGATCTGCTCGATGGCGAGGTTGCGCTCCGCCTCATTTGCGCCCTTGAGCGCCTGCACTGCCGCGTTCGCGGTGTTGACGACGAGCGTAACTTCCGCCCCATCGCCGCCCAGATCGTAGAAGGTGTTCATCTCCGCCATGCGGCGCATGAACTCCGAGACGTTGACGACGGCGGGCACGGAGGTGTTCTTCAGCTTCTCGCAGCGCACCTTGATCTTCTTCTCCTTGAGCGCCTCCTCGAACAGCTTCTTCAGCTCCTCGTCCTCGCCGCCCTCCTCTTTGAGCGCCGCGTCCACCTCCGCATCGATGCGCAGGAAGCGCACCCGCGTGGGGTTTTTGTATTCGAGATAGCTGATGAAGTGCGGATCGATATAGGTGTCGCACACGATCGCGTCCAGCGCGGCGTCGCGGAACATTTGAATGTACTGCGCCTGCTTGTTCTCGTCCGAAACGTAGTACGCCTTCTGCGGCTCCTTGCCGTTTTTCGCGTCCTCCTCGCTCACCTCTTCGCCGAAGCAGGAGGTCACGGGCACGTATTCCCCGGACAAATTCTTGTAGATGATGATATCCTTGACGCGGTTATAGAACTCATCGTCCTTGATGCAGCCGAACTTGACGAAGGTGGCGAGGTCGTGCCAGCAGCTTTCATAGCGCGCCCTGTCGTTTTTGAAGAGCTCGACAAGTTTATCCGCGACCTTCTTGGAGATGTGCTTGGCGATCTTCTTGACCTGCGCGTCGTTTTGCAGGAAGGAACGGGAGACGTTGAGCGGAATATCCGGGCAGTCGATGACGCCGTTGAGCAGCGTGAGAAATTCGGGAATGACTTCCTTGATGTTGTCTGCAATGTACACTTGGTTGCAGTACAGCTTCACCTGCCCGCGCTCCAGCTCCACCTGCTTTCTCACCTTGGGGAAGTACAAAATGCCCTTGAGACGGAAGGGATATTCCATGTTGAGGTGGATCCAGAAGAGCGGTTCGTTGAAGTCGGAGAAGGTCTCGCGGTAGAAGGTCTTGTACTCCTCCTCCGTGCAATCCTTGGGCTGCTTGATATACAGCGGCTCGGTGGTGTTCACCGCCTTGTCCTCTTCCCCCTTGGGGTTGAGATAGATGGGGAAGGGCATGAACGCGCAGTACTTGTTGAGCAGGCGGCGAATTGCGCCCTCCTTAGAGAACTCCTTCTCCTCCTGCGCAAGGTGCATGACGATCTTGGTGCCGCGCGTCTCCTTGTCGCAGTCCTTGAGCGTGTACGTGCTGTTGCCGTCCGACTCCCAATGCACGGCGGGTTCCCCGTCGCGGTAGGATTTCGTAAAGATCTCGATGCGCTCGGACACCATATAGGCGGAATAAAAGCCCAAACCGAAGTGCCCGATGATGCCGTCTCCGCCCGCCTTTTCGTACTTCTCCACGAAGTTGGCTGCCCCCGAGAAGGCGACCTGCGTGATATACGTCTCCACTTCCTCCGCGGACATACCGATGCCGTTGTCCTCCACGGTGAGCGTGTTCTCCTCCTCGTTGGTGGTGACGGTGATGCGGTAGTCGCCGTCCGCCTGCGCCTCACCCAGCGCCGTGAGCTTTTTCAGCTTGGTGAGCGCGTCCGAGGCATTCGCCACGATCTCGCGCAGAAAGATGTCTTTGTCCGAATACAGCCACTTCTTGATGATGGGCATCATATTTTCGCTTGCGATCTTGATATTACCCTGTTTTTCCATGTGAAGAACTCCTTGACCAGCTTGATTTGTTCAACAGTTAATATAAACAAAAAAATCCGCCGTTAAGCGGATTTTTGATACTTTTTTTGTGAAAAGACTTATTTGTCCTCGCCGCGCAGCAGATCTGCGATGGAAGCGCCGCCGTAGCCGCCCTCATTCCATTCGCGATACTCGCCGTCCTCATCGGGAGCAGCTCTTCTCGCGTTCTTGCGCCCCTTCTGAGGACGCTCTGCGCGCTCGAAGGATTCCTCCTCGGGACGGGGCTGAAGCGCCTTGATGGAGAGCGTGATCTTGTGCTCTGCGGGATCGAACGCGGTGACCTTTGCGTCGATCTCTTCGCCGATCGTAAGCACGGAAGTGGGGTTCTCCAACCACTCGTGCGAGATCTGGGAGACGTGCACGAGACCGTCAATGCCCTTTTCAAGCTCTACGAACGCGCCGAAGGAAACGATGCGCACGACTTTGCCGTGAACGATGTCGCCCACCGCATACTTCTCTGCGGCAAGATCCCAAGGCTGAGGCTGAAGCTGCTTGTAGCCGATGGAGACCTTCTTCTTCTCGCTGTCGACCTTGAGCACCTGGAACTCATAGCGCTTGCCGATCTCAAGAACTTCGGTCACTTCCTTGACGCCCGTCCAGGAGAGGTCGGAGATGTGTGCAAGGCAATCGAAGCCGTTTACGGAGACGAATGCACCGAAGGAGGTAACGCGCTCCACCTTGCCTTCGACGATGTCGCCGACCTGGATGGACGCGAAGAACGCTGCCTCGCGCTCTGCCTTGGCTGCTTCGCGCTCTGCCTTCTCTGCTTCAAGGATCTTGCGCTGGGACGCGATGATCTCCTTTCTGCGCTCCGTCTTGATCTCAAGCATCACGAGGCGAAGCTTCTTGCCAACGTACTTGTCAAGCTCCTTCACGTAGCCGGAGCGGATCTCCCTTGCAGGAACAAATACGGAATAGGAACCAAGCGTTGCGGTGAGGCCGCCCTTGTTGAAGCCCGTGCACTCAACGGTGAACTCTTCGCCGTTCTTGATGCCGGAGAGCGCTTCCTCTTCTTCGCGAATGCGCTTGATCGCTTTTTCGGAAAGTTTGACCTGAGGCTGCGTCTCAAGAACCATCACCTCGATCGTTTCGCCCACGCGCGTTGCATACTGCTCGCGAGCATATTCTTCGCAGTCGAGCTCGGACTTGTCGATATAGATCTCACCCTTGCCGGAACCGGAAACGTAGATCCCATCGAAATCTGCGGAGACGATCGTGCAGGTAAGGATCTGATTCTTGCGATAACGCTTCTGGCTGTCGATGTTCGCCATCACGTCCTCCATGGACGTGGGCTCGGTCTTGACTTCGACTTCCGCTGCGGGAGCGGCTTCCGTTACCGTCTCGGGAACGACGGTCTCCGTCGTCTCTTGTACTTCTGCGTTGTTTTCTGCCATCTTAAAGAGAACCTCCTGAGTCTGCCAATCGGGAGTACTCGCTCCCGCTATAACGCCGACTCTCTTACAAAATTTGATTTGCTCATATTTGAAACCATCGGCATTCTTCAACCGAATGACGCGGTCGCAGTGCGCCGATGCGATTTCACATAGTTTGTTTGTATTGCTGCTGTTGAGCCCGCCGATGACGAGCACGGCATCGCAGGAACGGGCGATTTTTTCAGCTTCCCGCTGTCTGCAAATAGTAGTATAGCAAATCGTGGGAAAAATCTCAACTGTTTTGAGGCAAACTTTTTGCAAATTTTCAGCAATTTTCGAAAATCTTTTCTCCGAAAAGGTGGTTTGCGAGACCAAAACCACACTTTTCTCCCGCAGAGCGGAAAAATCGTCCTCTTCGGAGGAAAATACGTGCACCTCCCCCGTCACCCAGCCCATGAGCCCCTGCACTTCAGGATGCTCGCGCATCCCCACGATCGCCACCGTCTTGCCTGCGGCGCTCTCGCGCTCCACGATGCCCTGGATCTTTTTGACGAAGGAGCAGGTGCAGTCGATGACGTCGATCGCGCGCGCCTTACATTCCTCAAAGACGGCGCGCGTCGCCCCGTGCGAGCGAATAAGAAGCGTTGCCCCGTTGGGCACTTCGTCAAGCGATTCCACCGTCTTTAAGCCGCGCTCCTCGATGCGCCGAACGACATCGCCGTTGTGGATGAGCTCGCCCAGCACATAGGTGTTTTCGGGCGAAACGGAGAGCGCGGTATCCACCGCGCGCCGAACCCCCACGCAAAAGCCGCAGCTCTTTGCGACGATGACTTTCACTTCTTCTTCCCCTTCTTCTTTTTCTCGAGGCTTGCAAGATGCTCGTCGCGCAGCGAATACATATAGCTGCGCAGCTTCTCCTCCGCCGCGTCCTGCTCCTCCTGCGTGAGTTTTTTGTCGTAGAACTCTTCGAACGTGATGGGCGCGCCAAACACGACGTGCGTGCGATGGAAGGCGCGCGGACGCTTGCAGATGATGAAGGGCACGATGGGCGTCTTGGTGCGAATGGCGAGCAGCGTAGAACTGCCGTGGAAGGGCAAAAACTCCGTCTCGGAGACGCGATTTCTCGTTCCTTCGGGGAAGATGATGAGCTTTTCACCGTTTTTCAGCACCTTGATGCACTCCATTACAGAGCGCACGTCCGTGCCGTCGCGCATGACGCCGATGGCACCGTAGCGGCGGGCGAGATAGCCAAAGCCTGGCGCTTCGAGCACAGACTGCTTGGCGACATAGTGCACCACCTCCCACGTCGTGCGCGCGGGATAGAAGATGTCGATCATGCTGTAATGGTTGCCCACGTAGATGCAGGCGCCCTCCGCAGCCTCCGTATTGCCGTACATTTTATAGGGAAAGAGCAGCGCCTGAATGGGATAGAGCAGGCAGCGGAAGAAGTTCATGCCGTGGCAAACGTGCTTGCCCTTCTTGTTTGCGGGAAAGAGCAATCTGCGCTGCTTTTCCCACTTTTTACCGTGCTTTTCGCGGCGTTTTTGCTTCTTTTCCCGCTTCTTTTGCGCCTTGAGCGCCTCTTTATTTGCCACTTTCTCCTCTTTGTTGTTACGATCTTCTGCCATCAGATCTTCTCCTGGATCCTGCGCTTCATCTCGGCGAGCACCTCGTCGATGGTCATTGAGGAGGTGTCGATGAGAACGGCGTCATCCGCCTGCCTGAGCGGTGCGATCGCGCGCGTCGAATCCTGCTTGTCGCGCGCAAGAATGTCCTCTTTGAGGACGTTGAAGTCCACTTCGTACCCCTTTGCCGTCATCTCGTCGTAGCGGCGCTTTGCACGCACGTCGGGGCTGGCGGTGAGGAAGAATTTGAAGTCAGCGTCGGGCAAAACGACGGTGCCGATGTCCCTCCCGTCGATCACGCAGGAGATCTTGCCTGCGATCTCGCGCTGCTTTTCCACCATCTTCATGCGCACGCAGGCGTGCTTGGATACGGTGGAAGCCGCCATCGAAACGCGCGGCTGGCGGATCTCCTCGGAGACGTCCCGCCCGTCGAGCATGGTCTTTTGCGCGCCGTCCTCGTAGACGATGTCGAGCGCAAGCTCGCGCATGAGATCGACGAAGCCCTCTTCCCGCTCGAGATCGACGCCCGTCTCAAGCGCCTTGAGCGCACAGGCGCGGTACATTGCCCCGGTGTCGAGATACAATATATTATAGTCGCGTGCGAGGAGCTTTGCGATGGTGGATTTTCCACTGCCCGCAGGCCCGTCGATGGCAATGTTCATCTTGTCCGCAAGATCTTTTCTGAGCGCGCGCGCCCCGCGCAGGAACACGTGGTGCGGCGTAATGTTCTGTTCGACGAAGAGCATGGCGCGAATGCACAGCTTGAGCCCGCCCTCGATCTCCGGCTCCTGTGCGGAAAAGAGCGAACTCGTCTCAAACCCCGCCTCCCGCGCAGCCTTGGCGGGATAGTAGGAATGAATGTCAGACGTGCTGGAAAACACGATACTCATGATGGAGTCACGCGTGATCTTGTTGCGGCTCACGATTTGATCGAGCAGCTCCTTTACGGCGCTCTTGATCTCCTGCGGCTCGTCCTGTGCGATAGTCGTTGCTCCTCGTATTACGATCATAGTATTTCCTCCGTACACATTATAGCCTATTTTTTTCGATCTTGTCAACCTTCAGGGGCAAAAAAGCATTATTATGTCACGCATAATACTATGCAAGACAACCTAAATGCTTGTTCCCGCGAGGTACCCCGTGCAAAATGCGATCTGCAAGTTGAATCCGCCCGTGTATGCGTCGCAGTCAAGCACTTCGCCGCAGAGGTACAACCCATTTACCAGCTTGCTCTGCATGGTGGCGGGATCCACCTCTTTGAGGGATACCCCACCCGCCGTGACGACGGCTTCCTGAAACCCGCGCAGCGCCGTGGGCGTGAGCGGAAGCGCCTTCAACGCCTGCACGAGCGCGCGGCGCTCCTCTCGCGTGACCGCATTCGCCTGTTTGTCGCGCGCGATCTTCGCCCTGTCGAGTACGATGCCGACAACGCCTGCAGGCAACAATCCGCGCATGACGTTCTTCATTGCCTCGTTCTTGCGCTCGGTAAAATCGCGCAGCAGACGGCTTTCAATTTTCCCCTCGTCCAGCGCGGGCTTGAAGTCGAGGGTGAGCGCGACATCCTTCGCCTCCACCCCCTTCGTGCCGTTGATGCGCGCGGAGAGCGTGAGCACGAGCGGGCCGCTGATGCCGTAGTGCGTGAACAGCAATTCGCCCATTTCAGAATAGATGGTCTTTTTTCCGCACGTTGCCGTGAGCGTCACATTTTTGAGGGATACGCCCTGCGCGGGCTGCACATTTTCCCGCAGTTCGATGCCCACCAGGGAGGGACGGCAGGGCGTGCAGGTGTGCCCAAGCTGCCGGGCAAAGCGGTAGCCGTCGCCCGTAGAGCCCGTGGAGGGATAGGAACACCCCCCTGTCGCAAGCACGACCGCATCCGCCAAATGGCGCGCGCCCTGCGCATGGACGGCGCAAACGCAGCTGTTTTCCGCCTCAATGCACTCTACAGGCGCGTTCAGCACGATCTCCACGCCCACGTCGCGACAGGCACGTTCGAGCGTCTTGGTCACGTCGCTCGCATGGTCGGACACGGGAAAGACGCGGTTGCCGCGCTCGACCTTGAGGGGCAGACCGCGCTCTTCAAAGAATGCCATCGTGCTCGCGGGCGGAAAGGCATAGGCGGCGCGCGTCAAAAATTTTGCACCGCCCACGACGTGCGCAAGAAATTCTTCGGGGGCGCAGTCGTTGGTGACGTTGCACCTGCCCTTGCCCGTTATGTAGATCTTCTTGCCCAACTTTTCATTTTTTTCAAGCAGGGTGACGCGATTTCCGCCCGCAGCGGCGGCATAAGCCGCCATCAGCCCGGATGCGCCCCCGCCTATGACGATTACCTGTTTCATCTCCATCTCACAAGAAAGCGAGGACGCAGTCCTCGCTTGAACGACTCGCCGCGCGCAGCGCCTGCCGCGCCCGCTGCAAGATTACATTATACACGCTATGATACAAAAAAGCAAGAATTCGGGAGAACATTCTCACGATCCTCCCCCTTCCTCTTTCTCCTTCTCCCCCTTCTTCACGCCCTTTGTGACGACGCTGCCGTCGGGATCGACGATCTCCACCGTGAAGTCCTCCTTCTCCTCCTGCATACTGACGCGCGTCTCGCGGCGGAATTTCTTGGCAAACCAACCGAGAATGGCGTCCGACTTTCTGTAGAGCACAACGAAGAGCAGGATGACGAGAATGCCGAGGATGCACCAGGTGAGAATGCCCCACCACGTATTAAAGGGAATGAGGGTGATGGCGTAGCTCGTCGTGAACACGGCGATGATGCGCGAGATGAGGATGAGGACGAGGAAGTACCACAGCGACATGGAGGACAGCCCCGCCACGAAACAGAGCACGTCGTCCGGGAATACGGGGAGCAGGAACATGACGGAGAGCAGGAGCTTATCCTTGCCCGCGATCTTGTGCAGCCACTTATCCAGCGTGTCCTTCCCCACCAGCCAGGCAACGACGCGATAGCCCGCATATCTGCCTACGACAAAGCCGACGAGCGATCCCAAAATGATGCCGATGAGACTGTAGATGCTGCCGAGCAGCGGGCCGAAGAGCGCCGCTCCCGCAACGACCGTGACCGTGCTGGGAATGGGCAACACGACGACTTGCAAGAACTGCAACAGGATAAAGACGGGCACCATCCACTTTCCCGACTTCTCGATGAACGCCCGAAATTTCTCCTCGTCGCCCGCGATCTCCAAAAAGCCCGTGATCTGCAGTACATAAATAAGCCCGCAGGCGATGACGAGGAAGATATATGCGGTAAGGCAGGTCTTATAGATCGCCTCCTTGCGCAGGAAGATGCAGCAGAGATCGACCGCCAACAACCCCGCGTTGATCACCGTTCCGCCGATGAGCGCGGCGAGCACCAGACGATCGTCCCACCGCCCGATAAAGTAGTTCAAACATAGAATAAAGAGCGCCTCCGCCCCGCCTGCAAGCAGGAGCGCAACCACGCAATGTAAAATTTTCTTTCCCCGATCGGACATGAATGCCAACTTCCTTATTCTTTATAACACATTATATCCCGCCCGCAGGCGCAATATCCCCGTTTGCCGTAAGCTGCTTGATCGCTTCACGCGCGAGTTCGTCACAGCGATTGTTCCACTCGTTGTCCGCGTGCCCCTTCACCTTGAAGAACTGCACTTCGTGCTTTCGCGTGAGCGCGAGGAGCTGCTTCCAGAGATCGCTGTTGAGCACGGGCTTGTTGTCCGCCTTCTTCCAGCCGCCGCGCTCCCAACCGTACACCCAGCCCTGCAGGAAGGCATTTACCGTGTAGGCGGAATCGCTGTACACCTCCGCGATACAGGGATATCGCAGCGCTTCTAGCCCCTTGATTACGGCGGTGAGCTCCATGCGGTTGTTCGTCGTCTCCCGCTCGCCGCCCGAAAGCTCGCGCTTGTGTTCGCCGTAGAAGAGCACGGCGGCCCAGCCGCCCGCCCCGGGATTGCCCGAACACGCTCCGTCCGTGTAGATGACGACGCGCTTTTTCTCACTCATTGACTGAGCTCCTCGGCGCGCCGCACCGCAGCGTCCACCGCCCGATCGATGGCGTCCTTCCAGCCCGCCGCGGAAAAGCGCTCGAGCGCGGCAAACGTCGTGCCGCCCTTGGAGGTGACGGCAGCGATGAGTTCGGGAAGCTCTTTGTCGGGATTGGCTTCCACCATCTCCGCGCCCCCGCGCAAGGTCTGCAGCGCAAGCGTTCTCGCCTGCTCCGCGCTCAACCC
>CALVTZ010000049.1 GCA_944363255.1 uncultured Clostridia bacterium | reverse complement strand
CTCAGCGTGTTCCGCTTCGATCAATCCTATCTGGGACTTGTCAAGCAGGTCGAGCTCAAGATGCCCGCAGACGGCGTCGTTCACCTGCACGTGCTCGTCAAGGCGGAAGAATGTCACGTCTTTGTAAACGGCAGCAAGTCGGCAGCCATCAGCTTCAAAATAGATCCCGCCTTCATCGCGGAGGCGCGCGCGACGGGGCGCACGGACGTGGGCATTCGTTCGCAGGTGAGCGCCATCGCGGTGGATAACTTCCGCGTCATCTCCAAGGAACTTCCCGTTGGGAAGGAGGTGCTCAACAGCGCCATCGTCATGGCACAGGCGATCGTTCTCACGCAGTACACGCCCGCAACGGCACAGGCGCTTGAACAGGCGCTCACGGCGGCAAACGCGGCTTCTTCGAGCAGCGAGGCAACGCAGGCGAGCGTGAATGAGGCGAACGAAACGCTGCGCGCCGCCCTCAACGGGCTGGAACGCAGGGGGAACCCCGCTTCGCTGCAGCGCGCCATCGCCGCGACAGCCGCGCTGGACGAACGCAACTACTCCACGGAGAGCTGGAGCGCCCTGCAGACGCTGTTGACGCAGCTCAAAGAACAAGATCTCACCATCCTCTCCGAGCGCGCGATCGCGGACTACGAAGCGCAGCTCTCGAACGCGCTGTTCGCCCTCACGCAGGATGCACAGGGCGGGCAACTCGCGGCGCTCATTGCCACGGCAGAGGGGCTGAAGGAGGCGGACTACACCGCAGAGAGCTGGGCGAAATTCAAGCCCGTGCTCGATGAGGTGAAGGCGCTCACGGGGCTCACCGCAGCGGAAGAGGACGCGGCGTGCATTCGCCTTCTCCAGGCGCAGACGGCGCTCGTCAAGGCAGAACCCGCCGAACCGATCGTCTCGGGCGACAAGCTCGCAGCGCTCGTCACCACGGCAGAGGGGCTGAAGGAAGCGGACTACACCGCAGAGAGCTGGGCGAAATTCAAGCCCGTACTCGATGAGGTGAAGGCGCTCACGGGGCTCACCGCAGCAGAGGAGGACGCGGCGTGCATTCGCCTTCTGCAGGCGCAGGCAGGGCTTGTTCAGGCGCCCGCGCCCGTGGAAACGCCCGAAAAGCCTTCGAACGGGCTGGAGATCGCAGCCATCACGATCGGTTGCGTCGCCATCGTCGCGGTCGCAGCGTGCACCGTCGTGCTCGTTCTGCGCAAAAAGAAGAAGTGATCGCTCGCGGTCATAAGATGATATCATGAGGCAGCGCGCATACGGCATCTTGCCGTATGCGCCTACGCCGTATTTTGCATTGTTGCAGAGGGGTTTTTGCATGCGCTATTTCTGCTTTTCGGAGGAGACGAAGTTCCGCCACCTTGCGTGCGGCTGGTCGGTCACGCGCGACTACCTGCATATCTGGCGAACGCTGCACGAAGTGGAGCTCTTCCTCGTGATGGAGGGAGATCTGTATATCGAGCAGAACGGCGAGCGCTTCCACCTGAAAAAGGGCGAATTTTTGCTCACGCAGCCGGACATTGCCTACGGCGGCTACGCGCCCTCCGATGCCAGCTTCCATTGGCTGCACTTTGTCTATCCGGACGAGGAGGCGCACTTTGCGCAGGAGGCGGATACGCCCTTCCATATCCCGCAGTACGGCAAACTCACGGGCACGGACTCCCTGCTCGTCATCAATATCCTGCTCGAACAGTACGGCATGAAGATGGGCAAGAGCGCCGTCACGAACGCGCTGCTCACCGCGCTGCTGTGCGATCTTTGCTCGCTCACGCTGGCGCACAGCCCGCGCAGCAAGGACAAGCGCTTTCAGCCCATTCTCGATTACTTCCACAACAATCCCTACTACAACGAGTTCAAGGATGTGCGCGCCATGGCAGATTACTTCGGGTACAGCGAAAAGTACCTCATCTATCTGTTCAAGCGCAACACGGGGCAGTCACCGCTCAAATATCTCACGGCAAAGAAGTTGCAGCGCGCGCAGGAGATGCTCGCGTGCAGCGACATGACGGTAAAGGGCATTGCAAGCGCCCTGCACTACGACTACTATTACTTCATGCGCCTCTTCCGCAGGGCAACGGGCATGACGCCCACGCAGTACCGCAAGACGGTGATCCCCGCCTGGCAGGACTATCTGCCCAAAACGGAGCAGGAGGAGGAATAATATGAAAAAAGGCGGCTGTCCAAACGGACAGCCGCACGCTTTTATATGCAGGTTCAAGCGCTCACGGGCGCGCGTTCTTGCGTTCGCGTTGAATGGCGGCGATGCGCTCGCTGGGGGATACGCCCTCCCGCTTGCGGAAGATGCGCGAAAAGTACAGCGCGTCCTCAAACCCGCTCAGCGCGGCGATCTCCTTCACGGAGGTGAGCCCGTTCTCCATCAGCCGCATGGCGTTGTTGATGCGCAGCGAGGTCAAAAAGTCGGAAAAGCGAATGCCTGTGTACTTGATGAAGGCGGCGGAGGCGTACTTGGGGTTGTAAAAGAGTTCGGCGCACAGCGTCTTTAAGTCCGCCTTGGGATCGGAAAAGCGATCCTCCGCAAGTTTTTTTAGTTGCAGCATACTCTTGTTCACCTCGCCGCCCCTGTCCGCCTCGTCCTTCGCGCACAGCGTGCCCAGCGTGTACAGCAGTACGCTCTCGGAGATGAGGTCGATATTTCCATCGTGCACGCGCTCGATCGCCTGCTTCCAAAAGGGGATGAGTTCCTCGTTCCCGCGGCGGAAGAAGTTCTGCTTGTCGATGCCTGCGCGGGCGAGGGCGTCGTATGCCTGGATCCCCATAAAGGAGAGGTATTCGTATTCGAGGTCGCCAAAGTCGTTGATGAAGTACTCGGTGGAGGGGAAGGTGAAAAAGACGTCGCCCGCGGAGAGCGTTTCGCGGCGGCTGAGCGTCTCCAGACTGCCCGTGCCCTGCGTGACAAGGTGCAGGCGAAACACCGACTGTACGACAAAGTAGGGGCGGGTGCCCGCGCCCTTTTCATATACGAAGTTGAGAATGCCGATTCGTTCGTTGCTGTGCCCCGCGGGGTTGAATTTGCAAATGTTGTTCTCGGGCATACGCGCTTCCTCCACGGAAAAAGTATATGGTAAGAGGGGGCTTTTGTCAAGAGATATGCGGAAATTGTACATGGATAAATAGATTTATTCCATTTACAAGGGGCGGTGATTTGATAAAATGGTGGTAAGGAGGGGTAAATTGATTCGACTTGGAGTATTTGGCGGGAGGCGGGGCGAGACGATGATCTCGTGGTGCCACAAGACGGGGCTTGCCCGCGTCGTTGCGATCTGCGAGCAGGACGAGCAGGTGGTAGGAGACCTCAAACGCAAATTCCCGCAGGAGCAGATCAATTACGACCGCGCGTTCGACGCCTTTCTTGCGCGCGACATGGACGCGGTGGTGCTCGCCAACTATGCGACGGAGCACGCGCCCTACGCCATTCGCTGTCTGGAAGCGGGCAGGCACGTCTTGAGCGAGGTGCTGCCCTGTCAGACGCTGGACGAGGCGGTGCGGCTGGTGGAGGCGGTGGAGCGCTCGGGCAGGGTATATGCCTATGCGGAAAACTACTGCTATATGGCGGCGCCGCGCGAGATGCGCAAGCTGTATCGCGCAGGGCGGCTGGGGGAGTTCGAGTACGGCGAAGGGGAGTATGTGCACAACTGCGAACCGATATGGCCGGACATCACCTACGGCGAGCGCGGGCATTGGCGCAACTTCATGTACGCGACCTTCTACTGCACCCATTCGCTGGGGCCCGTTTTGCACATAACGGGGCTGCGCCCCGTGCGCGTCACGGGCTTTGAGCTGCCATTCACCGATCGCTGTGCCCGCATGGGCAAGCGGGGCGGCGTGGCGGGCGTTGAGATGGTCACGCTGGAAAACGGCGGGGTGGTGCGCAGTCTGCACGGCGATCTCGACAAGGACTCCATTCGATACGTGCTCTACGGCAGCAAGGGGCGCATGGAGAGCGCGGCGGCGGACGCGCGCACGGGCGGTGTGGAGCGCATCTATACCAACTTCGACGAGCGCGAAGGGGTGTATCTGGACGAGCCGAAGAGCTATCTTCCCACCGACGCGTGGAGCGAGGCGGCGCGCGAATTGGGGCATGGCGGTTCCGACTACTACGTCATGCGCAACTTCATCGACGCGGTGCAGGGCAAGCCTGCGGAGATCATCGGCGTGTACGAGGCGCTGGATATGTTTCTGCCCGGGCTGCTCGCCCATTTTTCCGTGCTGGCGGGGGGCGCTGCGCAGGAAGTGCCCAACCTGCGCGAGGAAGGGTGGCGGGCGCGCTGCCGCGGCGATCATCGCTGTTGCGACGAGCGGGTGGCGGGAGAACAGCTCCTGCCCTCCTATTCCAAGTGCGAAGTGGAAATACCGGACGCAGTATATGAGAGCGTTCGCAGAGAATATCTTGATCGGAGGAAAAATTGATGAGAAAGAAGGTCGTTTTACCGCTGTCACTCATGAGCGTGCTGCTCTTTGTGCTCGCGTTCCTGGTCGCATTGCTCGCGCCCGTTCCCGACGTCAACGTGCAGGCGCAGCCCACCGCGTGGAGTGCCGACGGGAATTGGGAACTGAAAAGAGAGGACGGCGTAACGGTGTACAAGGTAAAGGACGGGGCAAGTTTGGACGCATTGCCCATGCTCACCTACAACGGGCGGGCAAACTTTACAAGTTTCTCTTATGACTTGCGCTTTGATAAGCTCACCGACGACGGGGGCGCAAACGTGGGTCTGCAGCTCGTCTTTCCCGATACCACGCAATATTGGCATCTGGACAACAACACGAGCGATAAAATTGCACGGATGCGCATCTTTGCACCCGGTCAAAACGGGGACGTCTTTGCGAGTTCCCAAGCTCCCGTCGTCGATACGACGGTGGGCAAGTGGATGAACGTGCGCGTCACATACGAGAACTACATCCTCAAATACTATATCGACGATGTTCAGGCGTATGAGCTGAATATGTCAACCTTTGCTGCGCTCAACGACATGATGCCGCGCATCAGCGCATGGCGCACCTATGTTTCCGTCAAGAACCTCACTTTCAACGGCGTAACGGAGCAACCCAACGAGTGGCAGGCGACGGAGGCATGGACGGAGCAGGACGGCGTGTACACGACAAACGGCGCGCTCGGCACTATCACCTACCTGCCTG
The DNA here is from genome assembly GCA_944363255.1 of uncultured Clostridia bacterium. GTDB lineage: Bacteria > Bacillota > Clostridia > Christensenellales > Borkfalkiaceae > Gallimonas. Next base: position 4,265 of record CALVTZ010000049.1, on the reverse strand, counting down.
CAAACGGCGGTACATACAACACCTTCTCCACGCAGTTCAAGGTGATCAGCGTGTTGGGCGACGGTGCAGACGGCAATTTCAGCGTGCGCGTGTATCTGGGCACGCAGTCCTGGCTGTTTGAATACAACCCCGCTGCGGGAAGAAAGTATGTGCGCCTGCGCTGGTTTGAAAGTGACGCAGGCGAGGGCGTGGAGCTCTGCAAAAAGAACATTGAGACGGGCGAACTCGGCAGCGCGTGGCATACGCTCAAAGTCGTCTTTGCGGAAAACTACCTCGCCATGTTCGTGGACGACGTGCGCGAACTCGTGCATTACGACACCATGGGCAAGGACATGAGCGCGGCAACGGTTTCGATCAGCGCGTGGAACGTGGCGGCGGAGGCGAAGGAGTTTGCGCTCTCCCTCACGCAGCCCGATTTCAGCGACATGAGCTATCTCGACCTCGAATTTAACGATGCGCGCGGCGTGCTCTCCATGGGGGCGCAAAACGCTGCGCTCACGTACGAGGCGGGCACGCTCAAGGCGCAGGTCGCGGGCGGCGCGCCAGTGCTCACTTCGCCCGCGATCGACGTTCCCAAGGGAAGCAAGTACAGCGTAAAGCTCCCCGTGCGCAACACCTTTGTCGTGCGCATGAAGAACGACACGGCGGCGGAGTCGCTCACCCTCTCTTTCATCACGGCGGAGGACGGCGAATACGACGCGCAAAAGCAAAAGAGTTTCCCCATTGAGCCAAACAGCGGTTGGACGACGTACTACTTCAACTTTTCGGACGTTCTGGCGTGCGATTGCCACCGCTCGAACGACGCGCTCAAGAGCTGCAACGCCTATCTGCGCGGCTTCCGCCTCGCCTTGGACGGGGTGAGCGAGGGCAGCTTCTCCATCGACGAGATCTCCTTTGCCCGCGAGGACGCGATCGAGCAGTTTGCGGCGCTCTCGCTCACGGCAACGGCAGATGAGGCGAAGGGCACGGTCACGGTCACGGGCACGCTGCGCCCCGAATATGCCGATCAGGTGGTCACGATCCTTCATACGGAGGTCATGAACTACGGCGAGGCGCTCGACTATAAGAATAATAAGGAAGTGGGGCAGGCGGTCGCGCAGGGCACGAACTTTACCGTCACCTTCCCGCTCAAGCGGGGGGATAAGCAGGACATGACGCACCTTTCAAGCAAGTTCCTCGCCTGCGTGGGAAGCGGCAGCAACTTCCGCACGGAGACAAAGCTGAGCGGAATGTTCATGATCGAAAATTGGCGGGACTTCTCGGAAAATCCTTACGCCTTCACGCTGCCCGAGCTCTCCGTATCCGTCACGGACGCGCAGTTCGGCGCAAAGGGTGACGGCTTCACGAACGACACGAATGCCATTCAAGCTGCCATCGACTATGTTTCGCAGCAGGGCGGCGGCACGGTGGTCGTGCCGGGGGATACGAGCGAGTACGGCAGACGGTATATCATGACGGGCGTGGAGCTCAAGAGCAATGTGGAGCTGCGCATCGAGAAGGGCGCCGTGCTCGAACAGTCGCACCACGCCGCCGACTATACCAAGTACCAAATTTACATGGGGCACGAAAACATGGGCGGGGACGTTGCGTGGGGAATTTCCGCACTCATGCACCTTCCCTTCCTCTATCTGCATAACGCCACCAACGTGCGCGTGACGGGCGGCGGCACCATCCGCATGGACGACACGGGGACGGAGTGGCTGGACGGCAACGGCTATGCGTGGGATTCCAACATTACGCTCGGGTGCAGCTCCATCATCCACCTCGTGCCCATCGGCATCTACGGCTGCACGAATGTGGAAGTTTCCGATCTCACCATCATGCGCGCAAGCAATTGGCACGTCGTCATTCGCGAAACGAGCAGGGCGTACTTCGGCAATATCGATATGACGCAGGTCAACGATATCAACGGCGACGGGTTGGACTTCTTCAACAACACGCACGACATCATGGTGGATCGCTGCTCGCTCTACTCCAACGACGACGCGATCGTGCTGGACGTCACCATGAGCGATCCCCGCGACACGGCGTCTATCTGGAGCAAGCTCAGCGATGCGGAAGATCAGTCGGTGTATAACTTCACCATTCGCCGCAGCAACCTCTTCGGCGGGCACGGCATCACCCTCATCCCGTGGGCTTCGGACTACAGAGATCAGGAGAAGGTGCGCATCCACCATATCGACGTGCGCGACTGCGTGCTGGGCGGCAGCTCCACGGCGGTGGGGGCATGGGCAGACAATCCCTTCTACGGCACGAGCAACTTCCAGGACGGCACGTACGGCAGCACGGACGCGGTGGAGGAGGGCGACTATTCCCCCGTGCAAGATCTCACCATTCTGGGCAACGACTATGTTGCACCCTGCTCCTTCTACGGTATGAACGTGACCAACGCGCTCACCGATTTCCCCATGGTCGCCTCTCCCGATTTTGAGAACGGCAACTTCGACAAGGGCATCCACAAGGGCACGACGGGGCGCTACAACGACGAGTCGACGTACGTCACGGGGCTCTCCTATTGGTCGGGCGAAGGGGACGTCGGCACGCAAAAGATGGGCACCAAGGACTCCGCCGCGGTCGATACGGGCGCACCCCTCGTGCAGGACGATTACGCGGGCTTCATCAAGGGCGAAGGCGAACTGTATCAGGGGCTGTATAAACCGTTTGGCGCATACGATTTCAAAATTAAGGTCAAACTTGTCTCGGGAACGGCGACGATGTTCGCCCGCGACGGCGCAACGGGCAAGCTCATCAAAGAGCAGGCGCTCACCACGGGCGATACGTTTACAGAGCAAACGCTCTCCTTCACGCTGGAAAAGGGCACGCTCGTGCAGCTGGGCATTCGCCATGCGGGTGGGGCAGAGGAAATCGTGTATCTGGATGACGCCACCATTGCGCTCGATCCCAACGCGAACGTCTATGACGTGCCCGGGGAGGAGACGGTGCAGGACTTCGGCGGCGAAGAATTTGACTTCACCGTCAAGCCGAACGCTTCGGGCGTGACCGTCGCGGGCGGCACGCTCACAACGGGGGCGGACGCAGAGTACAAGATCATGCTCAACAACAAGGGCGCGCTCGACACCTTCCAGGTCGAGGTGGATATTCTGAATGCGGACGGCAACGTGAATGCGGGGCTGTACCTCTTTGCAAGCAACGCAAATGCAGGGCAGGACGATATCACGGCGTACAACGTTCAGGTGGAAAAGGCAGAGGGCGCAAACAGCTATGTCGTCAACCTCTTCCGCTTTGAAGGCAAGTTTGCAGGTTCGCTCGCCAAGAGTTCGCCCATTCCGCTCTCGGGTGCGCGCGTTGCGGGCGGCAGCATCCACCTGCGCGTGGTGTGCAAGGTGAACACCATCTTCGTGTTCGTGGACGGCGGCACGCAGCCCGTGCTCACCTACGAAGTGCCCGCAGGTACGAGCGGAAACGTGGGCTTGCGCGCGCAGATGGTGCAGACGACGTTTGACAACTTCTCGCTCAAGACCGAGCAGTTCGTGCTCGCGGGCGGGGATAAAAGCGCGCTCAACGCCATTCTTGCGGAGGGCAACCGCTATGCGGAATACGGCTATACGGCGGAGAGCTACGCGGCGCTGCAACAGGCGATAGCCCAGGCAAACGCATTGCCCGAAGAGGCGCGGCAGAGCGAGATCGACGCCTGCGCACGGGCGCTGCAACAGGCGATCGAAAACTTGCAGCCGCGCGACGGCTTGCAACAGGCAAAGGACGCGCTCACGGCGGCGGTGAATATGGCGAAGAAGTTCGCACAGGCAGATTACACGCAGGAGAGCTTTGAGGCGCTCACGAGCGCGATCGCGGCGGCAGAGTCGGCGGTGCAGGCTCCCGATGCGACGGTCGCAAGCGTGGAGGCTGCGAAACAGGCGCTCGAGAAGGCGGCAAGCGGGCTCGTCTCCGTTGCGCGCGCAGACGAACTGCAACAGGCAAAGGACGCGCTCACGGCAGCCGTGAATATGGCGAAGAAGTTCGCACAGGCAGACTATACGCAGGAGAGCTTTGAAGCGCTCACGAGCGCGATCGCGGCGGCGGAGTCGGCGATGCAGGCTCCCGATGCAACGGTCGCAAGCGTGGAGGCTGCGAAACAGGCGCTCGAGCGGGCGGCAAGCGGGCTTGTCTCCGTTGCACGCGCAGACGAACTGCAACAGGCAAAGGACGCGCTCACGGCAGCCGTGAATATGGCGAAGAAATTCGCACAGGCAGATTACACGCAGGAGAGCTTTGAGGCGCTCACAAGTGCGATCACGGCGGCGGAG
>CALVTZ010000048.1 GCA_944363255.1 uncultured Clostridia bacterium | reverse complement strand
CTCTTCCGCCTTCCGCCGTTTTTGCCGCCGCTTGGGGGTTTTGGCAACAAAAAAGGCATTGAGGAACGCTTCGCTCATCGCACTTTCTGCCGTGATGGTGTGCGGTGCTGCGCTTGGCGCGACCGCGTGCGGAAAGGGCGGAAGCTCACTCAAAGACGATCCCAACAAGCTCGTCGTTTCCATCTTCTGCAACGCGTCTGACGCTGCGACCAACCAGCAGATCTGCAACACGTGGGCGGCAGAGTACGGCAAAAAGATCGGCAAAGAGATCAAGGTCGAACTTCAGTACAACATCGATCGCAACGAGTACTACAACGACCTCACCGACGTGTGGAAGAACCCCACCAATTCCAATGTTGCAGACATCATCTATCTCGCCCCCCGCTACGTGAAGGCGTATGCGGAAAAGGGGAGGATCGTTGACCTCTCGCAGTACATCGGCGAGGTGGAAAACGGCGTAGAGAACATTCAGCGCCTGTGGCCCAACAGCGTAAACTACTACGGTTACGTGAAGGGCAACACGAACTACACGATGGGGCAGTCCATCGCCTACAACCCCAACGGCGCGAACGGCGCGGGCTTCTACACCGTAAACGGTGCGGACAAGGTGGGGCTGTACGCCCTTCCCAAGGACTTCTCCAACTTCTCCACGGGCTACAACAAGCGCTTCTTCACGGAAGAGCTCAAGACTGCCTACACCACCACGCTTGCAACCGCTGAGCGCAAGGCGGGCGACGGCGAAGTCAAGGGCCCTCAGAGCGAGACGGGCAGCGTGACGCCCAATCGCCGCTACACCTCGAACAGCGGCAGCGGCTACAGCGGTGCAACGCCGAGCGGATTTGGTAACGCGAGGTCCGTCGTCGTGTACGCTGCAAGCGGGAAGTACACCAACCCCGTTACGGGCGACGAGATGACGGCGACTGCGGGCGATCCTGCACCCCTCATCAACATCGGTGTGCCCACCACCTACTATCCCTTCAACTTCTTCCGCTTCAACAACTTCACCGAGGCGCTGAACGGGGGCGATCCCATGGCGAATATGTGCTGGCAGTTCACGGACGGCAAGGGCTACACGGTGACCATCCCCGGCTTCCCCGGCGATACCTTCGAGATGCCCGAGAGCTACCGCGACGCCAACGCGCAGTACGATAACACGATCGGCCACGTCACCTTCACGTATGCCGAGTACAGCGCGCTCATCTGGGCGATGACGTACTACCTCAACACCTTCCCTTGGGCAGATCCCAACCAGGAGTTCTCCGGCATTCAGGCGACCGTTGGTCAGAACACCGCTTACTACACGGTATTCGGCGGCGAGCAGTACGAAGGCGCGGACGGCAGCCCGCTCTACCTGCTCCCCTGGCTGTACTCCAACGACGCGAACCTCATCGACGTGACCTCCCGCTACTGCACGCAGTGCAAGTCGAGCGCGGCGAATCCCATCTCCGAAGAGGCGAACACCATCAACATCGAAGATCCCGCAAACTGGAAGGCGTACGCCGGCACGGATACGGACAAGGTGACGCGCAACTCCATTCTGGGCGGCACCATCGAGCGTGACGTTCAGTACGGTATGAACAGCCAGAACTTCATCGAGACGTACGGTGCATTCCTTGCACTCAGCTCCGACTGGAACGGCAACCCCATGGGCGACATCGACGGCACCAACCGCAACACCAACGGCTGGGGTTACTTCCGTGCAGGCCGCTCCATCTTCTACGGCGCAGGTTCCTGGGACGCCGCAACGAGAAACGACGTCGACACCGACTATCTCCAGTTCGGTCAGATGCCCACTCCCATTGCAGAAAAGTACGCGCTCTACTCCAACATCAAGGGTGCAAACTACGAGATGGTCGAGTACAGCAACGATCCCACGGATGTGGAGACGGCTACGAGCTTTGGCGACAAGCAGCGCGCAGACAAGAGCGCGGGCAAGGTGGTCTACGACAATGCGCAGATCATCGCAAACCAGGCAAAGCGTCAGGACAAGTGGGCAGCGCGTATGGACTCCGTCGGTTACGCGGTAACGGATAAGGAATCCATCCTCAAGGGCACCTATTCCGAGGCGTCCGAATGGAAGCGCGCGGGCGCGGTCTCCCTCGCCATGGCACTCACGGCAGAGGACAACGCACAGCTTACGCTCACCTACGGCGGCGCACAGCTCCCCAACTTCATGGATCAGTGCGATGAATTTGCAAACTATCAGGACTACGGCGCAGACGGCGCATTCAAGGACATGATCACGCCCGAAGGCTTCGCGACCACGCAGTACTACAATGAGGACGGCAGCGTGAACGCGAGCGAGGCTGCAAAGGCAGAGAAGATCTGGAACGCCTACTACGCGCTCGCACGCGAGATGTCCAGCACGGTACGCGCAGGACAGGCGGGCAGCCAGACGGTCGGTCAGTTCATTGCAAACTATCAGTCGAGCAAGTGGGCAAGCAACGACACGGCAGTCGTCGGAACGGAGATCAAGTACGATAAGCAGTATGAGAACCTGCCGCTCGCGCAGATCCGTCCCGCAACGGATACCAACGGTCTCTCCTTCGCAATGAAGATCCTGCGCATGGTGTACTTCACCCGTGCAGACCGCGACCTCAACATCCGTATGCAGTGCGGCCTCAACGCAGTGCGCGACTCGAGTATGTACACCTTCGACGCAGACTGGATGGGCGCGCTTGACGCTCGTACGGCGTCCGGCCTCTCCACGATGCTCGCTTACAACGCGCAGAAGGTGGATTCAAACTACTGCAGCCTCGCAATGATCGGCACCGCCGACAAGCCCGGTCTCATCAACCGCAACCCTGCAACGTACAGCGCAGGCAGAATGACGCCCGCAGTCTTCTGCTTCCGCGTAGCAAAGACGGCTCACAGCGAGCTGCTCGAAGCCATCCAGCAGGAAGCAACGGCGCTTCGTTGAGAACAGGTAACTGAAAACAGGCGGCGCGCCCTCCCCGCACGGGGAGGCGCGCGTTCCGTACTGTTGAAAAGAGAATATACGAAGAATATTGTATAAGGAGGAACAGGATGGAAGAGAATATGACCACCGCGGCAGCGGACGACTCGGTCGTCTTTTCTGATCTTGAGGGCGTGGCGGCAGCAGAGCAGACTGCGGAAGCCGTCATTCCGCCCAAGAAACAAAAACGGCGCATCAACCGCCAGAAGTTGCAGGACAACCTCTGGGGCTGGGCGTTCTGTATCCCGCTCATCGTAGGTACCGTTTGGTTCATCTACGCGGCATTCATCATGGCGCTGCTCATCTCCTTCACCGATTATTCCATCGGTGCAAGCGGCACGGACGGCTCGCTCGCAGATTTCATCGCCAACCTCGGCGATCATATCTATCAGCGTCCCGTCACCGATGCAGACGGCTTCCCCACGGGTGAATTTGTAACGCAACCGTTCTATTGGTACAACCAGATCTTCACCAAAGTCGTCACGGACGGCGGCTTGGGCGTATCCATGAACGAGATGGGGCGCTACCTCTTCAATACCGTCTTTTACATGATCGGTATTCCCATCGGTATGGTGCTCTCCGTCTTCCTCGCGGTTTGTATGTCGCGCGACATCAAGGGCGGCAACGTCTTCCGCGTGCTCTACTACATTCCCTGCGTGGCAAGCTCCATCTCCATCGTCTACACCTTCAAACTAATGTTTGATACCAACGGCGTCATCAACGGCATTCTGGGCACAGACGGGCTGCAATGGATCTCGGGCGGCGAAAGCTGGAACTCCCTCACGGGACAAGAGAGTTCATCGCAGTTCATGCGCGATCCCTTCTGGTGTCAGGGCTTTATTTCAAAGTGCGTCATCGTCATCATGTCGGTGTGGAAGGGCTTGGGCGGTACCATCATTCTGTACGTCGCAGGTCTCTCGGGCGTGAATGCCGCCACCAAGGAGGCGGCGCAGATCGACGGTGCAAGCAGCTGGAAGATCTTCTGGAAGGTCACCATGCCCGACTTGTACCCCGTTATCTTCTACAACGTCGTCACCTCCGTCATCGGCGGTATGCAGATCTACGCAGAGCCGGTGCTCATGTTTGGCGAAAGCAACTACACTTCGGGCTACGTATCACTTATCTGGCACTACGGTCTGGAAACGTCGGGATCGCAATCGACGGCGTATCCTTCGGCGGGCGCGGCGTACGGTATGTTCCTTGCTGTGATCATCTTCGTGCTCACGCTCTTCCAGTTCTGGATCGATTCGAGGAAAAAGGACTAAGGAGGGGGGAATGATGAAAGATAAGAAATTGGAAAACGTTCAGCCCAACCTGTCTGAAAACGAAGTGCTGGAAACAGAGATCCTGGAGACAGAGGCAGTGGAGGCAGCGGAAGCAGAGGCTTGGCTTCCCGCAGAGGACGTCGTCATGGCGGCTCCGCAGCCCAAGTACTCCTCCGTGCGCTACGCGTTCGGCGCGGTGCTCGCATTCTTCGGCATCTCGTCGAGAACGCACAACGCCAGCCAAAAGCGCGGCAAGCTGGTGGGGGACATCGTCACCTACATCATCTTGCTCTTTGGCGCATTCATCATGGTCTATCCCTTCTGGTGGATGCTTGCAGGTTCCTTCGCTTATACCAACACCACCTTCCCCGGCAACGCGCCCATCAAGGAAATGGTGTGGTGGCCCTCCCTCTCCACGCTCAATTCGGGCGCAGCGGGCGTAGGCTTCTTTGAAAACTACAAGGAGCTCTTCCTCAACGGCTTCAGCAGCGAGGGTTCGGGCGGTACATACTTCGCGGCAGGCTTCAGCTATTGGCGCGCACTCGGGAACAACCTGTTCTACTCCATCGTTCCCGTCGTCGTAGGCGTCATCACCTCCGCCTCCGCCGCATTCTCCTTCGCGAAGATCAACTGGATCGGCAGAAACAAGGTATTCTTCTTCCTGCTCGCAGCCATCATGGTACCCGGTCCCTCCATCATGACCACGCAGTACGCCATGTATTCGGACATCGGCTTCCTCAACAATTGGATGGTCATGGTCATCCCCGGTCTCTTTGGCTCCATCATGACGGCGTTCTTCATCCGTCAGTTCCTCTTCGGCTTGCCCACCTCCATCATCGAGGCGGCGAAGATCGACGGTGCGGGATACTTCCGTATCTTCTGCTCCTTCATTCTTCCGCTGGCAATGCCCGCGATCATGGCGCAGGGACTGCTCTCCTTCATGGGCGTATGGAACAACTACATGGGTTCGTACATCATGATCTCCAAGGGCAGCGAGTGGATCAACCTGCCGCACGCAATGTACTTCATGAACCTCGTCTATGAGGAAAACAACCTCGCGCCCGTCATCGCGGCGTCCGTGGTGTGCGTGCTCCCGGTCATCATCCTCTTCGCCTGCTTCCAAAAGCTCATCATCGGCTCGCTCATGCTCACGGGCTCCAAGGAGTAAGCGACAACAAAAATCAAAACGGGACGGTTTCGTCCCGTTTTTTTCGTACACAGGCGCAAAAAATGTGCGCGAACTCTTGAAAAATGCAGACAAATCCGCTATAATAGTCATATCACATATCAGGGGGAATTACCATGAAAAGCAAGAAAATTCTCTGTCTCTCCATTGCGGCGACAATGCTTGCTGCAGCGGCGCTCGCAGGTTGCGGCGGGAAGGAAACGGATCCCGCACAGCCCACACCGCCCGAGCCCACAACGCCCACAACGCCCACGTGGACGAATGCGGGCATTTGGCTGGACAAGTCGCCCATCAAGCCGGACGCGGCGGTCGAACTTCCCACCGAGGGCATCTTGACCAACGTGATGGTGCACGATCCCTCCGTCTTCTACGATCCCTGGGACGGCATCTACTACGCCTTCGGCTCGCACTATGCCGTGGCGTCCTCCAACGATCTGCTCGTCTGGGAGCAGGAAGTGCGCGATGAGGGCTTCACAGAGCTGTACGGCGACGAGACGATCACCTACAACGGTGTGCGTTGGCCCAAGGCGCTGGAGGCGACGGTCGAACTTGTCGCGCCGCAAAGCTCCATCAAAACGACGTGGGCGCCCGATGTCGAGCTCATCGGCGACAAATACTATATGTATTACTCCCTCACCAAGGCGTTCGGCAGCAACGAATCCGCCATCGGCAGAGTGGAGGCGGATCACCCGCTCGGCCCCTACACCAACAACGTCATTCTCATCGACAGCGTGGGCGCAAACAGCGCCACCGATCCCAACTGCATCGATCCCGAGCTCTTCTATGACGAGGACGGCAAGCTGTGGATGGTGTACGGCTCCTTCATGGGCGGCATCTACATCAAAGAGCTGTACACGGAGGGCGACAAGGTGGGGCTGCCCAAGGAAGAGGGCTTCGGCAAGCTGCTCTGGAAGAACGGGCACGCCGCGGGCGTAGAGGGGCCCTTCATCTTCTACAACGCCACAAACGATTACTACTACCTCATGGTGAGCGAGGGCGACCTCAACACCGTCTACAATATGCGCATTGCGCGCAGCAAGAACCCCAACGGTCCCTACACGGACGTGACGGGCAAGGACGTTGCCGCAGACGGCGAAGGCAACAAGATCGCGGGCAACTTCAACTTCTCGCACGCCTCCAGCAGAACGGGCTATGCGGCAATGGGGCACAACTCCGTCATCAAGACGGAGGACGGCCGCTACATGGTCGTCTACCACACCCGCCGCGAGACGGGCACCGATGTCACGCCCGGGCACAACGTGCAGGTCAGCCAGCTCTACTTCAACAAGGACGGTTGGCCCGTCATGTCCCCCGCAGCGTACGTGGGCGAGACGTTCGGCACGGTGACCGAGGCGCAGCTCACCGCAAACTTCGACGTGCTGCTGCACGCCGTGGGCAACGATGTCGCCATGGCGACTTCCACCCAATACGCATTCACGGCCGATGGCAAGATCACGCTCGGCGGCGCAGAAAAGGGGACATGGACGCTGGAAGAGGGCTTCTATGTGACGATCGTGCTGGACGGCGTCACCTACAAGGGCGTCGTCGCACCCATCTGGGATATGTACAGCGAGAGCAACGGCGCGGTGCCGGGCATCACCGCCGTCTCCGACGCGGGCAGAAGCCTCTGGGCGATCGCCGTCAAATAAGGGGGGCGTATGGCGCTGCGATATCCGCGCAATCCGCGCTTTAACAAATTGCAGATGCGCTCGCCCGACTTTCATACCTGGCAGGAGGGCTGCGCGCACGATCCCGCGCTGCTCGAATGGGAGGGCAAGTTCTACTCCTATTCCACCGATACCTTCGGCGCGCCCGGCGGCTATCAGATCCGCGTGAGCGAAGATCTTCTGCATTGGGAATATCTCGGCTCGGCGTTCGACCTCGAAGGCAGCGCCCCGCTGTACAAGAAGGGGCAGGCGAAGTCCTCCCACGGCAGTTTGCAGGAGGCGTACGATTGGTGCGTCACCTCCTCGCGCGAAGTGGGCTACGGCACCTGTACGCGCACGGACGGCACCTTCTCGCTGTGGGCGCCCCACTGCGTGCGCGGCGCGGACGGGAAATTCTGGCTGTACTTCTGTCTCACGGGCTACTTCGGCGGCTCCAAGTCCTGCATCGGGCTTGCCAAGAGCGACTCGCCCACGGGCGGGTTCGAATGCGTCTCCATTCTCATAAAATCTCCCGCGGGCTGGACGACGCCCAACGCCATCGATCCGCAGGTGTTCTTCGCAGAGGGGAGAATGTTCCTCGTCTACGGCTCCTTCGGGCTGGGCGTGCACCTCATCGAGCTCGATCCCAAAACGGGCTTGCGCAAGGTGGGGCGCACCTACGAGGAGTTCGCCGCGGGCGAATGTTCGCTTGCCGACTACTACGGCACCGCGCTCGCAGCAGGTTCGCTGGAGGGGGCGGTCATTCGCTACCACGAGAACGTCCCCGTGCTCGAAGGGGAGAAGTGGACGAAGAAGAACTACTACTATCTCATGTGCTCGTACGGCTCTCTCTCCTCCGCGTACAATATGCGCGTGGGGCGCAGCGAGAAGCCGGAGGGCCCCTACCTCGACTGCAACGGCAACACCCTCGTCTGCTCCACGGACATCGGCACGGGCAATAAGATGCTCGGCTCCTTCCGCTGGGAGGAATCCTCCGTCGATTTCTTCTGTCCCGGGCACAACGATATGTTCACCACGGCGCGCGGGGTAAACCTCATCGCCTACCATTGCCGCACCAATTACTTCATCGAAAAGAAGCTCTCCCGCTCCAACAACTTCCACTATCTGTATCTGGGGCAGTACGACTTCAATTCGGCGGGCTGGCCGGTGATGAACGCCAACCGCTATGCGGGCGAACAGATCCAGGACGTGACGGCGGAGGAACTGCTCAACGTCTCGGCGGGCAAGTTCGAGGCGGTGCTCTTCGTGCAGAGCGTGGGCACCATCGTCGCAAAGCGCGTCGTTCTGCGCGCGGACGGCTCGATGGAGGGGGACTACAAGGGCAGCTGGTATATGTACGGCAGCCGCTACATCGCCATCGAGACGATGAAGGATACCTTCCTCGGCGTCGTCATGCCCGCGTGGATCGACCACGAGAGCGTGGCGGGGCTCACCGTCACCGCCATGGGCAAGCGCAGCGGCATGGCGCTGCACCTCAACAGCACTTACCGCATCTGAAAAAACAAGAGGGGAGGCGTACACCGCTTCCCCTTTTCTTAAAGCAAAACGCCGTCGCACGATCTGTGCGGCGGCGTTCCTATATATAATATAGTATAGTACTCAGGCGGTGTGGGAGTCGTCCTCCTCCTTGCGCGCGGCAAGCTCCTCCCTGATCTTCTCGTTTTCCTCCTCGGAATTCATGAAGTCCGTCTTGGGCACCTTCCTGTTGCGGGGCAGCCCGTTCTTCGCAAGCAGCATGAGTGCGGCGAACAGGGCGGTTCCGCCCAAACAGATAAATCCCCAATATTCAAAATAAATAAAGATGAAAATGCACGCCGCTGCGCTGGCACAGGCGAGCACACAAAATACGATCTGCAAGATCTTGCGCATATCCGCTCCTCCTTGAATGGTCTAAGAACATACTAATTGTATCATAATCGCATAAAAAACACAACATATAGCGGTGCAAAAAAAATTCCAAAAAAAAGCAAAAAAAAGCAAAAAAAGTGCCGAAAAACAGTTGACTTTATAAAAGGCTTATGTTAGAATGACCAAGCTGTCTGCGAGAGAGCAGCAACAAAATCAGATCGGAAAAAACTTCCGAAAAAAATCTGAAAAAAGTTGCGAAAAATGCTTGACAAGCGAATATGAGTTGTGTTATGATAGACAAGCTCACTTCGCGAGAGCGCAGTAAGCCCGGACTGTTGTTCGGTAACGCAGATTAAAAATAGAATAAGAAAGAAACGATTTTTTGTAACACAAAAAGCAGTTTCTGTCAATTTTTTTGAGCATCAAAGTACTCAAAACAAAGTCAGCAAAGATAACGAATTTCGTTAGAGCCGTCGATGCTGTAAGGCATCGGCTTTAAACAATTAAACTTAAGAGTTTGATTCTGGCTCAGGATGAACGCTGGCGGCGTGCTTAACACATGCAAGTCGAACGGACGTAAGGAGCTTG